>NZ_JBSWSO010000008.1:0-153374 GCF_054095835.1 Candidatus Nitrosopumilus sp. bin_7KS
AAACTGTCTCGTGGGCTCGGAGATGTGTATAAGAGACAGGTATTTCATGAAGGTAAGAGAGGCAGTAGATGTTCCAATGTTGATGAAAGATATCATGATTGATAAAATCCAAATTGATGCTGCAAAGAAGATTGGAGCAGATTACATGTTGGTAATTCAATCATTGTATGACCAAAAATTTCTAACAGATATTGATGAGTTTATCGCTTATGGACACAAGCAAGGATTACAAATTTTACTTGAAGTGCATACAAAACAAGAACTGGAAAATGCATTAAACACAAAAGCTGATCTTATTGGAATTAACAACAGGAATTTAGATACTTTAGAAATTGATCTTAAAACTACAGAGAGTATTCTTTCAGGAGTGGAAAAGTCAAGACCAATACTTTCTGAAAGCGGAATTAATACACCTGAAGATATTCAATACCTAAAAAAGTGTGGAGCAGATGCATTTTTGATAGGCTCAAGTATAATGAAAAGTGACAACATTGAAGAACAAGTAAAAAAAATGGTGAATGCGTATTGAAGTATCCTAAAAACGGTAGATTTGGAGAATTTGGTGGAAAGTACATTCCAGAAACACTAGTTCCAGCAATTGAAGAATTAGAAGAGAATTATCTTAAATTTAAAAACGATAAGAAATTCAAAGCAGAATTAAATTACTATCTCAAAGTCTATGCTGGAAGACCAACTCCACTATACTATGCAAAAAATTTATCTGAAAAAATAGGCGGTGCAAAAATCTATCTAAAACGAGAAGACTTGCTACATGGAGGAGCTCATAAAATTAACAATACTTTGGGCCAAGCTTTACTTGCAAAAAAGATGAACAAAAAAAGAATCATTGCAGAAACGGGTGCAGGTCAGCACGGAGTTGCAACTGCAATGGCATGTGCAGCACTGGGAATGAAGGCAGAAGTGTACATGGGGTATAGAGATACAATCAGACAAAAACAAAATGTACTTCGAATGAATATGCTAGGATGTAAAGTTCACCCCGTAAAATCAGGCTCTAAAACGCTCAAAGATGCAATTAATGAGGCAATTCGTGACTGGATTACAAATGTAGAGAACACTTACTATTTGTTAGGATCAGCAGTTGGCCCTCACCCATATCCTGTAATGGTAAGAGACTTTCAAAGTGTAATTGGAAATGAAATAAAATCACAGATGAAAAAAATTAACAACAAAACACCAGATACTGTAATCGCATGTGTTGGTGGAGGTTCTAATGCAATTGGGACATTCTATCCACTGGTGGATTCTAATTCAGAAATTATTGGAGTAGAGGCTGCAGGTCATGGATTAAAATCCAAAATGCATTCTGCAACATTGTCTGCTGGAAGTAAGGGAGTGTTACACGGAATGATGACATATCTACTACAAGACAAAGAAGGTCAAGTTACAGAGACTCACAGTATTTCAGCAGGATTAGATTATCCAGGAGTAGGTCCTGAGCATTCATACTATAAAGACACTAAACGAGTAAAATATCACTCTGCAACGGATGCTGAAGTAATTGATGCATTTTTGTTGTTAACCAGAACTGAAGGAATCATTCCAGCTTTGGAATCATCTCATGCAATTGCAGAAGCTGTAAAAGTTGCAAGAAAGAGTAAAAAATCAGAAAATATAGTAGTTACACTTTCTGGGCGCGGAGATAAAGACATCGAAGAAGTACAAAATTATTTGAATAAACATGACAAGAATTAAAGAAAAATTTGCAGAGTTGGAGGCAAAAAAGGAAAAAGCCCTAATTGCATACATCATGGCAGGATTTCCAAATGAAAAAGCTACAATCACCACAGTTAGAGGGTTAGTGAAAGGAGGAGTAGACATTATTGAATTGGGATTTCCATTTTCAGATCCACTAGCAGACGGTCCAGTAATTCAAAATGCCAGTACAATATCTTTAGAAAAAGGAACAAAGATTGCAAAGTTTTTCAGCCTTGTAAAAAAGATTAGAAAAGAAACAGATATTCCATTAATCCTAATGACTTACACCAATATCCTATATCACCAAGGATATGCAAAATTCATTTCAGAAGCCAAAAAAGCAGGAATTGACGGATTTATCCTTCCTGACATGTCAATTGAGGAATCAAAAGAGTATTTGCAGGCAGCAAAAAACAAGGCAGATACAATATTTCTAATTTCACCAAATACTAGCAATACAAGAATTCAAAAAATATCAAAAGCATCCTCAGGGTTTCTGTATCTTGTTGCAGTGTTTGGGACAACGGGTGTAAAAACTGGAATTAAAAAATACACCCTTGATGCAATAAAGCAAGTAAAGAAACAAACCAAAGGAAAAATTCCAGTAGGAATTGGATTTGGTGTATCAACACCAGAAGATGTAAAAAAATACATCAAAGCAGGGGCTGATGCAGTAATTGTAGGTAGTGCATATCTGAAATTAATTGAGAAAACGCCTCAAATCAATCTAGAATCAAAAATTGCATCATTTACAAAAAGTCTCAAAAAACAAACAATTCTCTAAAACAAACGTCAAAGTTGGCGGTCAAGTGTGCAAACTTTCAATGAGGGGAACTCGATTTCAGTAATGGCCGCCAAACTAGAGGTTCTCATAACATATTACATTTAGAAAAATAAAACAAGGACGGTATCAAAACCTAAAATTCATTTAAAATATAGATAAATTATTCACAATTGTAAAGATCGTAATTATCTAAACATCAAAAGATTAGAGCGTGTTAAAAACAACATTGAAACAATTCCAACACTCAAAATACTAATTGCCAAGAAACCAAATTCTGGAATTACTTTAGTACCCATAATTTTGATATCTTTAGAATCTGCAGTTATTGGAATTATCAGTTTGGTTCCAGAAGATGTAGATTCAGATTCAAACTCTTTCATCACCCCATCAACAAATACAGCATTTGGATTTTCAATTAATTTAGGCGGTAAAACAAGTGTAATTTGATCATTTCCGCTACTTCCAGAAATTCTAAAAGTTAAGCTTTTTTCATCAGGATTTACATGTACTGCTTTTTGCAAAGTTGTATCAAGAATGTATTTTACCTTAAATCCTAAACCATCATCACTAAAACCTGAACCTACACTATCTATTGATTTTACATTACCAGGATTTTTTACAACATGTACGACTCCATTCATGAAAGGATGAATACTACAAAAATAGTAAAAATCACCCATATCGTTAAATTTTTGAGTAAATGATTTACCAGCAGTAAAAAATCCACTATCAAATTTACCATCTACTTCAAATTCACCCGTTTCAATACTATCTGCTGAAACTGACGTGATTGTATGAAATGCAGTATCAGCATTACTCCAAATAACAGAATCTCCTGGAAAGACAGTAATTTCACCAGTTGTTACACCGGTTGATTTTTCAGACCAGAAATAGGGCGCACCAGGATCAGATGCACCAGATGGAATTTTAATTTCAAACGTAGTTTCAGCAAATGCCAAACTGGCATAGCCTGCAACAAATAGAACTAACAAAGGTAAAAGATAAACTCGCACATAATAGAAATTCAACCTCCACTATTTCAACCTAGCATGATAGACAAAACATACAAAAACTAGATACCCGTTTGTTTAATGTGCAGACAAAGTTAATTTTTGTCACAGGTGGTGTGATGTCTGGCCTTGGAAAAGGCGTAACTACTTCCTCGATTGCAAAATTATTACAATTAGCAGATCAAAAAGTTTCATGTATCAAAATAGATCCATATCTTAACTATGATGCAGGAACGATGAATCCGGTAGCCCATGGAGAGGTCTTCGTAACAGATGACGGAGGAGAATGTGACATGGATATCGGAAACTATGAAAGATTTCTAAATCAAAATATTCCAAAAAGCCACAACATTACAACAGCACAAGTCTATTCCTCAGTAATTGAGGCCGAAAGAAAAGGAGAGTATCTAGGGGCATGTGTTCAAATAATCCCACATGTAACTGATGAAATTAAAAATCGAATTTCCAAAATTGCAGAGGAGGAAAAACTAGACTTTTTGATTGTAGAATGTGGCGGAACAGTGGGAGATATTGAATCTCTACCATTTCTAGAAGCACTAAGACAAATGAAAGTAGAGGAAGGGCCAGAAAATGTAATTTTTGTTCATGTTACATTAGCACCATCCTTAGATGTGGTTGGAGAACAAAAAACAAAACCAACTCAACACAGCGTTCAAGAATTAAGAAGAATTGGTATTCAGCCAGACTTTTTGGCAGTCCGATGTACTTTACCATTAGAAGAGAAGACAAAAAAGAAAATTGCAATGTTTACAAATGTTACACCAAAAGACGTCCTATCATGTCATGATGCAAAATCAATTTTTGAAGTACCACAAATGTTGTACGACCAAGGAATAATGGATTCAATATTTAGAAAGTTTGGAAAAGTTGGAATGGTCAATGCATCATCTAATTGGGATAAATGGAATAAAATCGCCCAAAACATGATAAACCATGAAAATAACAAAGTGAAAATTGCAATGGTTGGAAAATATGTCACCTTAACTGATAGTTATGTGAGCGTAAACCATGCACTAAAACATGCAGGGGCCCAAATTGGCAAATCAATAGATATCGACTGGATAGACTCTGAATCAATTACAGATTACAATACATTATCAAACTATGACGGAATTCTAGTACCAGGTGGATTCGGCACCAGAGGATCAGAGGGAATTATTCAAACAGCAAATTATGCAAGAGAAAAAAATATTCCATATCTTGGAATATGTTTTGGATTCCAATTAGCTGCAATTGCATTTGGACGAAGTGTATTGAATCTAGAAGATGCAAATTCTACAGAAATTAAACCAGATACAAAGAATCCAATTGTAGATTTGCTTCCAGAACAAAAAAATATTTCAGACATGGGAGGCTCACTTCGATTAGGAGCTAATGATATAATCATAAAAGAAAATACAAATGCCAAGAAAATTTACAATGCTTCAACAATTAGTAAACGTCACAGACATAGATATGAAATCAACCAAGAGTACATTCCACAATTTGAAAGGAATGGATTGATATTTTCTGCAGACAGTGATGGCGGTAAGAGAATGGAAATGCTTGAAATTCCACTACATAAATTCTATCTAGGAGTGCAATTCCATCCTGAATTTAACAGCAGACCAGGATTTCCTGAAGAAGCATTTTCAGCATTCATTAAAGCTGCATCTGAAAATAATTGATCAGTTGTTGAAATAATTACAATTTTCTATATAGAATTTGTCGACTAAAAATAACTATAACATTTTACATGTACAATTTTGTGTGAGAATATGTTTGTAATATTAAATACAAACATGTGATTAAGTTACATTAAGATTTTCATACTTTGTGAGAGGTATGGTTCTGCCAGCAATGGCAGTAGGTATCGCTATTTTCATCCCAATAGAAATTTGGGCAGAAGATAGTGAGCAATGGAATGAATTAAGACGATGGGATAATATACAAGAAAACAAAATCCCAGTCTTAATAGTAAGAGATGCAAAGGTTAGTGAAACCCAAGTAGATATTGTAGAAGACGCAATAAATTCAAAAAAAATAAAAAATTCTGGAAGACAATTATTTTTAGGATGGAATGAAGGAATCAAAGAAATTTCAAAATCATTTGGAGTAAAAGTTCCATCATTGGAAATACAATACAAACTTGAAAGAACAGAGTCAATCATAATTCATCTTAGTGAAAAAACAAATTCAGAGGGGTATAATGGATATACAAATTTGTTCTATGATGCAAATGGAAATATCACAAAAGCTCTGGTTACAATCTACAACACAGATGAATTAAACAAAATACAACTAGAATCAATCATCAGACATGAATTAGGTCATGCACTTGGATTAGGACACACAAATGTAGAAAATGATCTAATGCAACCAACCATCAACATGAACTTTAATGTAATATCACTTTTAGATTTGCAAGCTCTTGCAAGTATCTACTGATTTAGTAGATCACTCCATCTTTTTGTTTTAAAGGACAGTTATGATTTTTAGAAATTCCTAACTATGGGAAAATTAATTGTCGTTAAAATTAAATATGACAGCAAGTAGGACAGTCCATAAATTGTCAAAGTGTAAAGAGTGTGGTAAAGAGTATGGTAAAGAGTATGAAACAGGAATCAAAGAATTTTGTTCAGATGATTGTTACAAAATAGACATTCAAAAAAGAATCAATGAAGCTACAGCAAATGAAATATCTCACACTATCAAATTTTCAAAATCAGATTAAAACTAGTCACTCAATCTTTGAAATTTCATAAATTTTCTGCCTTGCATCCCTGATTGAAACTTTCTTTTTGACATAGCCTTTTTTGAGTAAATGACTCAGAGCCAATCTAACAGTTCTATCAGGAAGTAATGTTTTGTTTGCAAGATCTTTTTGAGTTAAGGCACCCTCATATTCCAGAGTTTTCAATAAAAGTTTAGAACTTGGAGGCATACTAAGAAGCTCTTCTGCAAGATGTACCTTTTTTGCTAAGGCTGAAATTGCAGTTGAATCTTTTTTCAGTCTAATAATTTGTGCAGGAGGGAAAAACTGTGTGCATTCAACAGTTTTCTTTACTTTGTATCTATCCAAACCATCCAAAACAACCTCACAGTGTAACCGTGCAGATATGTCATCAATTTCAATAGAGCTGCTATTTGAAACAATGATTGGCCTGCGAGTTACATCAAGAGAGTTTACAGAAATTATTTCAAATACTGCAGAGTCTTGGAATAACACAGGACCTCCAGCAGACATTGAATATGCAGATGAACCAATAGGAGTAGATACAATTATTCCATCACTATTATCGTGCCATACCTCATCACCATTAACACGTAAAGTATGTTCCATCAACATTGCACTCTTTGATGAAAACACTGCAACATCATTCAATACAGGATAGACATTTTTTCCATCAATTTTTACACCCAGTCTAGGCACTTGTTCTACTTTGTAATTTTGTTTTTTTAATAAATTGACATATGATGAAAATTCTCTTAATTCAATTTGAGCCAAAAATCCACTCGCCTCACCTTCACTAATTCCCAGCACAGGTAAAGTTGAATCAAATGTTCTATGAAAGTAATTCCTAACTCCTTTATCCCCACCAAGGACAATTATACAATCAGCCTGCTTGCTTTTTGTTTTAGATATAGAAAATGAAGTAATTCCAGATTCATCAAGAATTTTTTTAATTATCTTTGCAGCAGACTCTGTGCTACCTGAACCATAAATGCCTATTTGCATAGAAGAAACAGTCAATTTGGCATAATAAAAGAATACTCAACACTCGGAGGCAATACTTCAAATTCTTTTTCCATATCTCGGGCTATTTTTGAATTCATTCTATCACAAATCTCGAAATTTTACTAAATTGTAAAAATATGATGCATTAGTTTCAATTGTTCCTTTTTTTGGAATTTTTTGCAAGCCCACATTTTTAGATTCCAGTGCAGCTTGAGCAGCACCCCCAGCAAAACACAGTGCCCACAAAAAGTCTTTTTCTTTAAGCATCGTACAAGTAAATGCAGAACAGAAGATATCACCAATACCGGTTGTATCATGAATAGTTTGATTGGGTAAAGTTATAGAATAAATTTTATCTTTTACCAATAACGATACATTTGCTTTATCAGTTAACAACACATGTTTGATACCTTTTTTTTGTAATGCCAACATCATTTCATTATTAGTTCCATTTACAATCTGGCCAGATTCCTCAGGATTAACCTTAATTGCATCAACGTCAGATAAATCAAGATCAGTTTTTTCCAAGAAAATATTATTTTGAGAGTCTCGTCGTCTCAAAAATCCCTGAGGATCAACAAAAAGGAAATTAGAATCACTCTTAATTTTTTTAAATGTCTCATCAGATATTTCATGATAAATTGGATTCACAAGATGAGCATCTGCAGTACTTTGAGAATAATTGATTTCTTCACATTCATTTTCGAGTTTAAGAGTTCTGTCAGAACCGGTTATTGAGATAGCAAATTGAGTAGTATTTTTTTGAGATTCTGAATCTACAAGATTTATTTTATCATCATTCAGATATTGTTTTGGAAAGTCGGGACCAAATTTTGTATACAAATCTACATCAAACTTGAATTGTCTAGCAGTAATACCAGAATAACAAGCTGCCCCACCAATTTGTTCATAATTATTTCCATCAATAGTTATCGTATCAATTGCACAATGTGAAAAAATAGCTAATTTCATTTCTCTTGTTTTTAATCAGTGTGGATTTAGTTTTTTGCATTTTTTTCAGCAATGCATTGCTTACATATTATCTCACCATGAATAATCACTACTTCTACTCCAGATCTAAAACAAGTGTGACATAGTCCACGCATGATATATCAATTGGATTTCTTCGATCTAGGATTAAAACATGTATGCTTTTTATCCAAAATACAGGCACGAATTAACTAATTCTTTTTAAAATTCTACAAGAATATAAGTAGGCAAATTTGCTCAAGTTCATGCCACTTAAGCGTGCAAGTAGAGGTCGTACTAAGGGAGGAAAAGGATCCTCAGGTGTTGTACAATGTACAAACTGTGGACAAACAGTCCCAAAAGACAAAGCAAAGAAAGTTACATCAAAATTAAATTTGGTTGAACATACTTTAGCAAAAGAACTACGTGCACAAGGCGCATATATTGCATCACCAACAGTTTTGAAACATTACTGTATTTCATGTGCAATTCACTTTAAGATTCTAAAAATTAGATCTGCAGATAGTAGAAGAAAACGTGGAAAACTTCGTTAGTATTATTCTTTAATATTTTTAGCAGTGTAAATCATTCTTTGAATTAGAGTAATTCCTGCAATTATCACTACAATAATTACGGCATATTCCATAAATCCAATCATTCCAATTATTGCAATTACCAGTAATCTTTCAGCTCGTTCACCAATTCCTATACCTTGAAGTTTAATGTTAATAATGTCCGATTTTGATCTAGCATAACTCACTAGCAAAGACAATGTAATTGCAAGCAATATAAGATAAGGCTCCGCATATCCTCCAACTAAAAGTCCTAAAAATATTACAACTTCAGAAATCTTATCAAACATTGAATCAAGATATTCGCCTTTTTTTGAAGTCTTTCCAGTAACTCTTGCTACTTGTCCATCCACCATATCAAAAAATCCTGAAACAAGTAACAAAATACCACCAAGAATTAATCCATATTCAATTCCCATTCCATAAACAACTGCAGACACTAGTGCAAATGCCAATCCAACAAATGTCCAAAAGTTTGCAGACAATCCTGTAGATGCAAATCCTTTACCTATTTTTTCTAAAGTAGGCCTCAGAATATCTCGCAGATTATTTAACACGAGTTACACCCAAAATACCATCTAATAAAGTGAACAGGAGTAAAATTGAGGCAAAATAGGCTAATAATTCATGAAATAGTGAGATTTTTTAAATTTGGAGAAAAATAGCAAATGATGCAAATATAAAATAATAAGAATATACCAAACCAAAGTGGCACTTGTAAGAGTAGTTAGTTTTTGGAATTTTGTTAATTAGTTAGTAGAATGTTAAAAAATAAATTAATTATTTCGAGAGAGATTGATTGCAATTAAAGTTGAGATTATTTTTGCAGCCAATGATGCAGTTGCACCATTATCATGATATGGATTTAATTCAACAATATCTACACCAGTAACTTTGGTTTCCTGAAAAGTATTGATCATATCAAATAGTTCTCTAGATGTAATTCCATCAGATTCTGGATTACCAACACCGGGAGCATATGCAGGATCTAACACATCAAGATCAAAACTGGAATATACTGTATCAAATGTGGAAACATGGTCTTTTAGAAGACTGGGACCTTTGCCTTCACGAATTTGTTTGTAAGCAATAGTTTTAATTTTATTTTCAGTTAGAAATTCTAATTCCTCTTTAACAAATGCTCTTGCTCCAACATGTAAAATATTTTCAGCCCCTCTCTCTTCCACAACACGTCTCAAGTAAGATGCATGGCTTAGTTTAATGTCAGCAAATTCATCACGTAAATCATAATGTGCATCAAAAACGACATACCCAGTCTCTTTTGGAAAACTAGTATACGTACCATAAGTAATAGAGTGTTCTCCACCCAAAATGAACAACTGTCTTTGTTTTGCAACAAGTTCAGCAGTAATTTTTTTAACCATGTCAATCATTTCAGATGCCACGACAGTATGACGAGTGTTTCCCAAATCTTCAATATTTACAGTCTCTAAATCAATTCCAAGTTCAGGATGAAATATCTCAATATTATTAAAAGAGTCACGAATTGCGTCAGGACCAAATCTACAACCAGGCTTGTACGAGTGAGTGGCATCAAAAGGTATTCCGAATATCGTAGCTACAGGTTCGGAATCATCATCAGAAGATGTGATTAGCGGATTGTTATTCATGTATAGATCAAGATAACTCATTTCAATTACACCATCAAATTTGGTCTCTTTGAGAGATATTTTGGAAGATTCAAACCAGTGAAAGGCTTTCCTTTGGTTTGTTCTTTAATTTCATTAATAAAATCATCAAATGACAATTCTCGCACATCACCAGTTTGTCTATCACGAATACTAAGATTTTGAGAGTTTGCTTCTTTTTCACCAATTACCAAAATGTATCGAATCCATTCTTTTTCAGCTTCACGTATTCTTTTTCCAATACTTTCATTTCTATCATCAATGTCAACACGAACATCATTTCCAGAAATTGTATCAGATAATGATTCTGTGAATGTATTGAATTCTTCTTTAAGTGGAATAATTCTAACTTGTGTAGGGGCCAACCAAAGTGGAAATTGCGGTTTTCGTCCTTCATGAGAATCTTTAGCAGCTTTTTCCAACAAAGCATAGATAATTCTCTCAATTGCACCACTAGGTGAATTGTGCAAAATTATTGGATTTTGCTTCTCATTATTTTCATCTACAAAATCAATTCCATATCTATTTCCATTTTCTACATCAATCTGGTCAGTTGATAAAGCAGATGCTTTTCCTAGGCCATCAATAAAATTAAACTCCCATTTCAATACAAAGTAAAAGAATTTTTCTTTCCACATTTCCACAAGAACCGGTCTTCCATGTTTTTTGACTAATTCCTCAATTGATGATTTGTTCTCATTGTAAAAGTCCTCTGTGAATCGAATTGCCATATCATAGTCAGATTCATCTATTCCAAGCTCCTTGAGAACACTTTGAGAAAGATCAAATCTAACCTTAATTTCATCAATTGCCTGAGGCATATCTTTACAAAATGCATGACAATCAGGCATGGTAAATGCTCTTAATCTCCTTAAACCAACTAATTCCCCGGATTGTTCACGTCTAAAGCTGTAACGAGTCAATTCATAGAGTCTATATGGTAAATTCTTGTATGATAATTGGTATTGGTTGGCCATTAGAAATTGGCCAAAACATGCAGCAAATCTCAAAAAGAGTTTTTTGCCTTCAGAGTCAATATTGTATTGTCTTGCAGGAAATCGGTTAAAGTAACTAACCATACTTGGATGTTCTGAATCATACATGATTGGAGTTTCAACTTCATAACCACCATATTCTTTGACTCTGTCAGTTACATATCGTTCAATTAATGATTTGATCAAACGTCCATTAGGATAAAATCGCATATTTCCAGAATCAGATGCAGGTTCATAGTCAGCTATCCCCATCTTCTTCATCAATGCAACATGTGGTGGTGGTTGGTCCACTTTTCGAATTTTTGCTGATTCATATTTTGCCAAAATTTCTAGTTTAGGATGTTTTGCAAAATTAAAATCACCAATGTTAGTCATTGTTCCATCTGGAGAAAGTATTTTCCAAAATGAACGAATTTTAGATTCGCCTTTGAGTGCATCAGAAGTTAATTCCTCATCAGGGTTTACAGATGCAGAATCTTTTGTGACAACTTTAGAACTTTCGGCAAGTGGGTGCCCCTTCACTTGGATTTTGTAAGACTTTGTCCAGCCAAATGGAGAGTGAGATACTTCAAGTTCTGATGCTCCATCTTCCATCTCTTTAAGTAATTTAATGGCTATAGATGGTTTTGCAAGATTTGAGCTAAGATGAGCATAAGGGTATAACAATAATTTTTTACATCCAATTTTTTCCATTGATACTTTAATCTGAGAGATTGCATTTTGTGCTACTGATGAATCATCACCATCTTCAATTGCAACAAATACCACTACAAGTTCTTCCAATCTCTGAGTTTGAGGATTTTCAATATCTTCAGCAGATTGTATCTCCTTTTTGGTTGGAGTATACTCGATATTATCACAATGAAGTTGCAATATACGCATGTTTAGAGATGTTAAATTGGGCATAAATATACGATTCTCAAAAATCTCCAGATTACAAGGAAATTTCAGAAGCATAGCCAGCCAAGACATACTATTGAAATTTATTCAGAATATACACAAATGACTCATGCAAGGTAGAAAAGATGAGCATAGACATCAAGAACTACTCAAAGAAAAGAAAGATCTAGAGAAAAACAGACCACATGGGATTGATGAAATGCGAAGATGGAAACACACCATGGGTAAGATTTTACAAGAATTGGAACTATACAACAAGTAATCTCTCAAGACAGATTTTAGATCTAAATTCAAATGTACTATATCAGTAAATCAAGACATACAATGAATCCATCTGATGTTTTTAGGAAAAGGAATCTTTCAAAAACTAATTTTGAATATGAGGAATTGATTGGAAGAGATTTTTCAGATTCCAATATGAAAGGAGTTAATCTCAAAAATAGAGATATACATAATGCCAATTTGAGTTGTACTGATCTTAGTGGGGCAGACTTGAGCGGTGCAATATTATTTTATGTAAAAATGCGAGGGGCAAATTTACAACAAACAAATCTATCTAGTGCAAAACTATGGGATGCTGATTTGTATGGAGCAGATTTACGAGGGGCAGATATTAGAGGAGCAGACTTGTTTTATGCGGATTTGACAAATGCAGATTTGACAAATGCAAACCTTAGCGGAGTCAATCTTAGACATACAAATTTGGATGGGGCCGTACTTGAATCAATAAATTTTGAAGGTGCCAATTATGATTTAGATACATTAGATACTATTCCTAATGATGTAAAAAATGAATTAAAAAAACAAGGAAAGCGATGGTAGAAAATAATAAAACTATTTTGAATTTTCTCTCAAAGCAATAACAGAGCGTAAAATTAATCCAGAGATACCCAAATTAGATATTAGAAATTCAGATGCACGCTTTAGCGGATTTTCTCCACGAAATCCTTCATCATAAATCATTTCAACTGAACCATAATCTGTTTGAACGAAAGAGGTGATTAAAGAAAAAACACCTAATTTTTCATCAGTTTGTTCTGAATAAAGTCGTAATTCTACTTTTGAAATTTTAAATTCATCTTGTATAAAATTTCCAGAAGAAAATAAAACCTCAACGTTATCTGGAGTTCTATCTACGCGTGTGGGATCATGTAAATCTACAATATTCATTCTGTATTATTTAGAATTATTCCTAAATAAGTAATAATATCAACAGAGACATCATCAAAGAAATCAATTTCTAATCTCGCGTTATTTTATCAAACACACAACAAGCTGTAAGATCTCCTGTAACATTTACCATAGTTCTAATCATGTCCAAAATTCTATCTACAGAAAGTAACAGTAAAATTCCAACGGGAGGAATGCCAACTGTTATCAGTATTGTAGACAAGACAATTACACCAGCTCCAGGCACAGCAGGAGTTCCAATTGAGGCCAAAAGGGAAGTTATGATTATCACTAAAATGGATATCATACTCAATTCAATTGCAAAGAGCTGTGCCAAAAAGAAGACAGCAATTACTTGATACAAGGCAGTACCATCCATATTCACAGTAGTTCCAAGTGGAATTACAAATTTTGAAACTCGTGTATCTATTTTTAGATCCTCTTCTGCAGTTTTTAATGTCACAGGCATTGTTGCCATTGAACTTGCTGTTGAAAAAGCTAAAGTTTGCGGATTACGGAATTTTTAAAATGTAGAAGATATGGGTCTTTTTGCTACAAACTTTAAGAACAATGTGTATACCAACAACATAATTCCAAGACCCAAAACAACCGTTCCCATGTACACTCCCAATCCAACCATTGTTCCTATACCAACTGTAGCAACCATTCCAACAATCAATCCAAAAACTGCAAACGGTACAATCTTCATTGAAATCAATAGAATGTGTAATGTTATTTTTTGAATTGATTCTAGTACATCCAGCAACGGTTTGACGGATTCTTTTGGGAGAACTGCCATTGACAGTCCTACAATTAGTGCCATCACCAAGATGCTAAACATCTGCCCTTCAAGATAAGAAGAAATTGGGTTTTTTGGAATTATGTTAGATACTACATTTGGAATATCATCTAATGAAAAACCTTCTGTGACTTTTAAATCATCTTCAGAAAGATCATGTGTTTCTTGTAGTGCAGTAATATCTAAAATACTTCCTGGCGCTATAATTGATGCAAGTGATACGGCTACAAGTATTGCAATTGTTGTGGTGATTACAAAATAAACACCAACGCCCAATCCCAGAGTTTTTAGTTTATCTTTTGCCCCTAAATTAGTAATAGCCACAACAATAGATGTAAAAATTAATGGAACTATAATCATCAAAATTACACTCAAAAATATGTTAGCAGGAATTTTTAGATATGATGGTAAAGAATCCAAAGCATCATCGTCTAACCCAACACCTACATCATCACCTAAAATCAACCCTACACAAAGCCCTATGATTAAGGAGATTACAACTTGTAGCCACAAATTTTTGAAAATATAATTTTTAAACGTCATTTAGTACAATTTAATTTTCATCATCCATCAAAAAGGATTCGATAGTATTATTTACTAAAAAAATTAGTTTTCAAACATGGATCCTCACAAATTTCACGGCAAAGATATTCCACATATCAAATTAGATCCAAAAATGACCATTGAAGACTTGGTCAATGTTTTTGCAAGTTCAGGATATAATGGACGACAGTTAGGGGATGCAGCCAAATTATATGCAAAAATGATTGAAGAAGATGCAACAATTTGTCTGACAGTTTCAGGTGCAATGACACCAGTTGGATTTGGAGGAATAATCAAAACATTGATTGAAAAAGGATTTGTAGATTGGATTGTTACAACAGGGGCCAATGTGTATCATGAGGATCATTTTGCTTGGGGACTACCAGTGAAGCAAGGCAGTTTTGATGTCGATGACATGAAATTGTATGAAAATGAAATCGTTAGAATTAGAGATGTGTATATCAAATTCCATGAAACATTAGAAGCACAAGATGAATTAGTACAAAAAATGTTTGGAGATGATTTTCCAGATGAATCATTTACAACTGCAGAATTTTGTAATTTAATGGGAAAACTAAGCAAAGAAAAAGCAAAACATCCTGAAAAAAGTTTTGTTACATCAGCGTATGATTATGATGTTCCAGTATACATTTCAACGATAAAGGATTCATCATTAGCTTTAAATTTAGCAGTGCATAGATTAGCAGGTAAAACATACAATTTAGATTTTGTAAGGGAGATTATTGAGCAAGCAGCCATCTTATATGATTCTAGAAAATCAGGCATTTTAGAATTAGGAGGAGGAGTACCAAAAAATACGGCGCAGCAAACAGGTCCATTATTAGATCAAATTCTAAAAAGAGATGACGGAGGACAAGATTACATTATTCAAATTACAGATGCACGTCCAGATACAGGAGGTTTGTCAGGTGCAACACTACAAGAAGGAAAGAGTTGGGGCAAAGTTCAAGATGCACATAATGGCATGGTTACAGTTTATGCTGATGCAACAATAGCATTCCCTATTCTTGCATTGTACGTTCTAAGCAATCAAAAAAGTAGAAAACCAAAAAGACTTTACAAAAAACTAGACAAGTTATACAAAAAACTAAGTGACGATTATTTCAACAATCCTGCCAACAAGGTAAAAAAATCAAAGAAGAAAAACTAAAACCTATCAAATCGAGCACGTTCTAGATCACGATCATCTTTAGATTCTTTCTTGTATTCTTTGTAGTGTTCTTTACAAAGAACAGTTTTTTTTCCAGATGAGTTCACACGTAACCCTGCATTTTCGACTTTACTAGTATTAAGAGAACGAGCGCCGTCTTGATCACAGCCTTCAAAATTGCATTTTGCTCCTTTTGATACTATTCCCATAATGAATAATAATCAAGATGTTATTTATACTTGAAAATTATTTTTAGATTTATTATTATCTACAAAGGAACAATTGTGAAATTGGTTCATCGTTTATAAGAGGAATATTTTTTTCTAAAACTATGGGTGGAGCAAAGAAACCAACAGCAGGAAACAAAGACAAATCTGCAGGTTCAAAAGATACAAAGAAAAAGAAAGACAAAGGTGAAGGCGGACCAAAGAAAGCAGAAATTACAGTCATAGTAAATGAGCAACAAGCATTAAAAATTATTCAAAGTTCCAAAGTCCTTACGGTTCAAGATCTTGCAAGACAAACAGGTGTTAAGATTTCAGCTGCAAATGCATTCCTAAAAGCATCTACAAGTAAAGGAATTGTAAAAAGAGTTGGCGGATATTCAGGCCATTATTTGTATCAAGCAGTTTCTTCATAAATACAAAGTACATCTCCAGATTTAACATCCTTTAATGCATCAATATTTTCACCTAATTTTCCTATAGGAGTCATTGTTTTTGTAAATACAGCATCGTTTAGAAAAAAACACAAACTTCCAGTTGAAGGTAAAAATGCAACATCACCTTTTTTGAATTCAGTTCTAGATCTTTCAATTCCAGAATCAATATTAGATTCAAAATACAAAATACTTTTTCCAAGTAAATGTGCATGACCTTCTAACGGTAAAGATCTCATAATTGTCCCAACAGTTCTCGGAGATAAATGACGTTTTAGATCACATGAAATTTTTGCTTTTCCACGAATTTCTAATATTAGCTGTTTTCTGGAGACTGACGATGTACTCAATTCGTACATTAAAATGATTAGATTATATAACGTTTTAAAGAAATTTTCTTACTTGTCTGATGTTAATGAAACTGAATTAATTGAAGCTCCACAACCTGAAGAATTAGATGAAGAGATTGAGGAGAATGCAGGGTTAAACAAAGCATTAGATACATATCGAAAATTAATAGATAGAAAAGATCTTGTTGAACCTTTAACTGAAAAAGAACAAGATAGTCTTGAAAAAAGAATCAAAGAAATTGAAAATAGAGAAGTTGTTGAAAGAATTGAAGAACATGAACCAGTAGAAATTCCTTGTGAAAAAAATAAAATTACAATTGGACCACCAACATTGACAAGATTTGAAAAGGCAAGAATCATGGGAGCAAGAGCATTGCAATTATCATTAGGTGCACCACCATTTATTCCAATTCCAAAATCAGCTAGAATTTCACTAGATATCTCAATGGAAGAATTAGAACAAAGAGTAATCCCAATTACAATCAGACGTGTACTTCCAAACGGAGATTATCAAAACATACCAATTGATTACTTCGAGAAATAATCAATTACAAATAAAATTTTAAAGATGTTATAGATTTACAGATAATGTTCTCATCACAGTATATCAAACATGAACCTATCGTCGATAAAACTTAAAAGAACACAAAATTTCTAAATATTGAATAATGCTCATGGAAGGGACAACTGAAACAAAGGGTCAAGAGCAGACCGAAAAGTCTGAACAGGCCGTAATAAAAATAGGAAACTATCCAGTAATGGAATCAGCTATTGAAGTACTAACAATATTAGGAAATAAAAAGAAAGTAATTTTACAATCAAGGGGTAATTCAATACCAAATGCGGTTGCAGTAGCAAACATCATCACAGAAAAAATGCTCAAAGGTAACTCAAAAGTTCAAAAAATTAACCTAGACACAGTAGCAGCTGCAGGGATTGGGGATATGACATCAACAATTGAAATAATTTTAATTAAAGACTAGTAAACGCTTCCAGGGCCTTTAAGAAGCATGTTTTCACATTCTTTACAAACTTGCTCATCAATATTTGATTCTAAATTATGATGTATCTCGCAGATTAACAAACTTGATTTGATATAATTGCAAAGTCCAATAAATTTAGAAAGACTAGATGGTGTGTAGGCCATATCAGAAGATAGACCATCACACAATTCATCAATCATTATTGAAACTTGTTTTTCTGCCAAAAGTTTTGCAATTAAAGAAGGGTCACCTCTTGTGCCTCGAATATAATTGCTAATTGCAGCTTGAGTTACACCTAACATTTTAGAAATTTCCTCTTCTCTAATGTTATGATCTTCTGCAAGTTTTTTTGCAAGAATAGCCCGCAATGCAGGAATTAGAGTTTTTGATTCAATTTCAGCAGGAAGTAGCAATACCCCTCAAGGATTGAATTGATGATTTAAAGTTTACAATAAAAAATGAATTATTGTATGTAGCCTCATTAGGCATAGCTATTTTAATTTCAAAATTGCATCGATTGTATTGGAAGAGTTTTCAAAGAATCTGTACAGCGTATTAGAAGAGGCATGCAATGAGTGCAAATCAAATTTAATATCATTATCAGGAGGGTTAGATAGTTCGATTATTGCATATTTTTTAAAACAAAGAAAACCTAAAGCAGTGGCAATAATTGCAGATGATTTTGTTTCAAAAGATTTGACATATTGTCAAATGATTTCAAAAGAAATGAAATTGCCACTTACAATTTACAATGTCAAGACAGAGCAAATACTAGAAGCAGTAGAAGATACAATTAAAATTTTAAAAAATTTTAACGATATTGAAATTCGCAATAATGTTGTAATGTATTTGGCAATTAAATGGGCAAAAAACAATGGGGAAAAATCGATAATTACAGGTGATGGAGCAGATGAACTATTTGCAGGATATAGTTTCCTCATAAACAAATCCGAGGATGAATTAGAAAGTGAAGTTAAGAGAATATGCTCAGTAATGCATTTTCCAACACAAGAAATAGGTAAATCATTAGGCATAACCATAGAATCCCCATTTCTAAATAAAAAAGTGATTCAACTAGCTGAAAAAATTCCAGTCAATCTCAAAGTCCGAGAAGAGGCAGGTAAAAGACAAGGTAAATGGATTTTGAGGAAAACTTTTGAAAAAAACATCCCACAGCAAATTGCATGGAGAGAGAAATCACCAATGCAGGATGGTTCTGGAACGGCAGGATTGACCAATCTCTTTGATTCTATAGTGGATGAAGAACAATTTGTCGAAAGAAAATTAACTGTACAAAAAACAGATGGTGTCATAATTAGAAGTAGAGAATCAATGTATTACTATGAAATTTTTAAAAAACTGTATGGCTCCCCAGTGGATCCTAAATCAGAGGAAAAATGCCCATATTGTAAACACCACGTTGGAAAATCTAAATTTTGTAGAATGTGCGGAGCATTTCCAATCTAAATATTATTTTTATATTTTCGAGGTTTTTTGAGAAAAATTCGTCTACACCCTGAACAACAGAAATAGACTTTTTTTCCATCATGATCATGAATCAATGCTAATTCTTCATCAAGTTCTATTCCACATACAGGATCTACTGGCACAAAATTTTTACTTTTAAATTCAATTTATAGTTTCATCTGAAAAGAATTCAATCATGATTGATAATAAGGCAATTTTTGAGTTTTTTTGTAACTGTACCAGTCATAATAGAAAGATGATCAATTTTCAATCCAAGATCCATGCAATCTCGTAGTGAAACAATAGATTCAATTTCTTCAGAAGCCCCAAAAAATTCCTGTCGTCCAAAACACTTTTCACAAACTAACCATTCAATAACATTTCCATCAAAAGTGACAGGTTTGTATTTTATTTTGTAAATAGGTTCATGTCTATCGTTGCAGAAATTCATATAGTAATTTCCGGCAATTGTGATTTTATTTTATGAGTCACATCAGATGTAATTTTTAAAATATGTTCAATATCAGAAATAGATAAATCAGTTTGCCCGTTAGCAAAAGAATTTTTTACAATCAACCCAATTTCTTTAGTCAATTCAGACATTGCTAAATAATCAGAATCAAGTTTTTCATCAATTAACATATTAAAAAGTCAAATGTTATTGCTAATTAAGAAGATCATAAAGTCCCAAAATTGGAAACTTGATTAAGTTAGGAATGAATTATTTCAATAATTTTTTTTGGAAGAGAACCGTAATCAGAATCAGGCTCAGATACAACATACAAAATGTCATCATTGATTATTACACTAATTGCAAGTGCACGTTCACGTGACGCCAATGCAAAATTGACAAGGCCCAGCTGTTTATCAAACTCTTTTCTCATCTTTACACGTAATGCCAATTCCATGAAAATCATTTCATCATCTTTTTCACTTTCTAATGGTTCAACATTTTCTTTCATGCCACCAGCTACTAATCTACCACGTTCATTTATCACACCAGCAAATCGAATTTTAGGGTCAATTGCCAATACTGAATCACAAATTTTTGTATAATCATATATTTTTGCAGACAAATTACTATGACTCTCAATTGTCCTCATTTATTATCTTTGTATAAGATTTCAAGGCTACAACTTAGGAAGTTAATTTCTTTACTAATGCAAGGAATTCTGTATCAGAGAGAGATGGAATTTTCATAATTTCAAGATTTTCTAAAACATGTGCTTCAGATTTCTGCCCTACAAGGGGCGCTAAAACACCAGGAGTTGAGCGAATAAATTGCAAGGCACGCAAGGAGGGTTTCATTTCATTAAATTCAGGCATTACCCCAGGAGTAAGCAAACGTCCTTGCATAAATGGCACACTAGTAAAAACACCAATTCCCAATCTAACTGCATATTCTAAAATTGATACATGTTCATTGTCAAGTGTTTGGTTTTTTGCAAGTAGCGCTTGATCATAACTCATGTTGTAGGGTAACTGAATAAATCTAAATCCATGATTTTCACCTCCCACTTGTTTTGCCAAATTTACCGTATCTTCTAGTGAGAGATATTGAGGATTATCAGATGAAACCCTAAAGCATTCCCATGTTGCCATACCATAAAATTTAATTTTACCTTCTTTTCGTTTTTGTTCATATAATTCAAAAACTAATTTTAGATTTTCTAAAAATTTTTCTTTAGATACATCTTTGATTTGACCTTCAACAGCATTATGAAGATAAATTAGATCAAGGCATTCAATATCAAGATTTTTCAAACTTCTATCTAACTGATCAGACAGATATGGAATAGTCATACAATGATATCCGGATGTCACATCACCTTCTTGGATTACACCCTTTTGAGAATATTCTTCTTTAACATACTCCCAAAATCCCAACTGAACATCAGCATCATTAGTGACATATCCATTTTTTGAACTGATAAAAATTTCATCACGTGTAATTTTACCATCTTTAATTAATTCAGAAATCGCTTTACCTACAGAACGTTCTGCTTTTTGAGATCTATAATTAATGGCTGTGTCAATCACATTAACTCCCAACAAAATAGATTGCTTTACAGCATCAGTTACCAATTGGTCTGTTTGAGCGTCTGGGTCTCCAAGATAGGTTCCAATACCAACATTAGAGAGAAATAAATTTTCAAATTTTTTAAAATTTCCTTCATTTACGCCTGAATTTTTAGCAAATTTTTGAGTTCCTTCAACACTAGCAGAACCAGATATCATGTGATTTTTCTACACATTGCTAAATTTATGTCAAGTGATAGCATCAATTAAAAATCCAACCACAAACAACACGCCAGTAATTCTACCAAACATCAATGTAGAAGACATGTAGGGTACAAGTTGTTCTATCGAATCATAATTTTTTTGCAAACCAACCCCTGATTTTATCATTATTGGAACACTGAGGAAACTAATCAATGAATATACAGGAAACAAGTTTGTAGAAACGCCAATAATTATTGCTAAATAAGAAACTAAAGGAAAAATCCAGAATAATTTTGCAGCATTTTTTTTACCAACTGCAATGACCAAAGTTTTTCGTCCCTTTGACTTGTCTGCATCATGATCAGGAAAAGATGCAATGAATAATACTAAAGATGACAGAGAACCTACTACAATTCCTGCAAGTATTGATTCAAAAGATATCTGGCCTGATTGAATAAAGAAAGTTCCAATCACTATCATAGAACCTTTCACTGCAACAAAGAATTCACCTAATCCAGAGTCAACAATCTTAGTAGAGTAAAAATAGATGGATAAAATTGCAAATCCCAAAATTACTGCAATAATAATACCATCTGTAACTACAAAGTATCCGCCAATAATAGTGCCAATAATTAAAAATGCTATTCCTGCACGATAAACCGAAGATGGTCGTAGTAATCCTTCTGGCAATGCACCAGTCCCACCACTCATTTTAGTTCTAGTGGTTTTAGTATCAATTCCTCGTTTAAAATCCCAAAAATCATTTAGTAAATCAACACTAGCATGAAGTGCCATAACACCAGCGAAGGTTAACCCCGCATCAAATAGATTAATTGATGAATTTTGCCACCAATTTAATGCCAATCCAACTGAAACTGCAATTACAGAAGCTAAAAGAAATCGTACTCTAATTACACGAAACCAAATAGCAATACTTTTCTGTGGATTCTTTACAGAACGCATAATTTGTTTTATGCATAGTTCAATATTATAATTGACAAAGATAAGTTGTTTGGTGCCTGATTTTGAGTAATTGGCGATTATATATTGAAAATAAGGGTAGAGAATTCATGATACTAGGTAAAATTGTCGGAGATGAAAAAAGAGTAAAATTGAATATTCCAATTTACTGTACAGATTGTAAAAAATCAGTACCAGGCAGAATAGTAACAGGAGAGAAACATTCTCAAACTAAAGCATTTGAAATTGAATTAGAGCAGTTTAAAAAAAACTATCTTTGTGGGATTTGTAGAGATAAAAAAAGATGCAAAAGAATTAGATATCGACAGAGCAAAAATGTACAGAACCGTAGACAAACTAGTTAGCAGAAATATTATTTCAACGACACTATCAAGTCCAAAATTATGTATTGCAGTAGATCCACATGATGCATTAAAAATTGCTTTAGGGAAAAAAGAAGACGAGGTAAATAAAATTAAAAAATCAGGAGAGGCAATCATCAATAAAATTAATAATGAAATTAGCACTAGTCAAATCAGTACAGTTCCAACATTCAGAGTAGTTCAAGGTCGTCAAAATATCTATGCCGACATTGCACATTTAATTGAAAATTCAACTGGAATCACATACATTGCAACAACATTAGATGATATTTCACGAATGTATCATAGTACGATTCCTGAAAAAATTAGTATTTGTGAAAAGAATGGAGGTCAAGTCAGATTACTTGTGGATATGACTGATCCAAAATTAGCAGCATTTGTTAAAAGATTCAATGCTACTGAAACACGAATAGGAAAACTCCCATCTAAAGGAAGAATGGTAGTTCAAATGAATAAAAAAATGATAATGTCAGATTCTGCTACATCATCTCATAATTCTAATGCAGATTCAGATTTCTCGCTATGCACAAATTCATCAGAAATGGTAGACAATATTTTCACATTATGTTCATTCCTATGGGATGCTTCAAAACTACTCAAAACCATTGATGTGAAACAGTATGTTAGAAAAACAAAAACATAGATTTTATTAATATCTTACAAAAGTAAGAGTTTCATAAAAATTGAGCCTGGAAAAATAGAAATAATTAAAAGGTAGTAATTCCCAGTTTTGGAAATGGCAATAGAAGTATTTGATGAAAGCAAAATGAGAGAACTATCAGATGAAGATAGATTTCAAGCTTGTGAGCAAATATTAAAAAACGAAAATGATGAATCAAAACGTTGGGATGCAGTGTGGCTAATAGGGGAATTAGCAGAAAACAAATCTGAAGATGACCCAATGTTCAACAGAGTAGCAGATGTCATAGAATGGGTCATGAAACATGACAATAATGGCGTAGTAAAACATGAAGCATCATTTCAAATTGCAGCAAGAAACATGCGTTCAAAGATCCCAGTACTAATTGATGCAGCACTTCATAGTGAAAGTATTCTAACAAAACACGAATCCATAGAATCATTAGGATTGATGAGAGCTTTTGAAGTTGAAGATATGATCAAAAAAGCATTAGATGATCCAAGTATAGATGTTAGAGAAACTGCAGAATTTGTACTCAAAAGATTCGCCAGGATGAAAAATCAAGGCGAATACAAACCATACAATATTTTATAATATTGTATGAGTACAACTTTTTGTTTAGAAAAATCATTAGTAAGGTGAGATTATTTCCACCCAGAAAGTCTTTATCACCATAGATAAAATTGAAGTATGAAAGAACGTGGGATTAATCCAGATGAGATTCCAGAAGTAGTACCAGAAAAAATCACAAACCCATATAATTTTAAAATATTTATCATAATTGCAGCAATCGTCATATCATTTCACGTCTTGATCAACTTTGGAATATCTGAAGAGAATTCAGATTCAATTGCATCAATTTTCTCATTTTTGAATCCACTCATTGTTTCAATTATTGGATTTTTCATAGCAATTAGGTATAGAAAGTCATTAATTTTTGGTAAATCATACATTGCATTAGCAATAGGGTATTTGGGGATATTTCTAGGTGAAATTACGTATATGATATACGACATTGTTTTCAATATTGAGCCATTCCCATCAATAGCAGATGTTTTCTTTTTCATACAATATCCGCTAATACTCACACATCTTATTCTAAACATCAAATTCTTCACACCTAAAATTAGCACTAAAATAAAATTGTGGGTAATCATTATGCCAATAGTTGTTCTAACAGCATATTCAATGATATCAATCACAGAAGCTGAAATAAGCATTTTTGAGTTTGATTTCTACTATGGTGCAGTTTTTGTATATTTTTCATCATTAACATTAAGTTTTGCAATAGTTGGAGCCATTATTTTCAAAGAAGGAGTTATTGGAAAAGCATGGTTCTTACTAGTAATGGGGATTTTGTTCAATACAATTGGAGACACATGGTATTACAACTTGGAATTGTTTGACTCATATGATCTCCTACACCCAGTTAACATGTTTTGGTATGCAGGTTACTGGTTAGTGATGTATGCACTAGTTAAACACAAGAAAACACTTTAATTTTTGTAAAATTTAATTAAAAATTATTTAGGAATGAATTTGTACAGTTTGCAAAATATCACTATCACTGATCAAAGTTTTCTTTAGTTGAACTTTAACTGCAATATCATTTTTAATAATATCAACTTTGACATTGTCAAAAATGGTTTCATATGTCTTAATTTTTTTACCATCATGTGCCAACTCAAATCCATTTGATATTAGTAATCCGTTATTAATCAAATAATTTATTTTTCTATATCCGGATGTTTGTGGAATACTACAAGTTTCAAGAATTTTTGCAATTATCAAAGAAGTATCCATCACAGAACCAAGTATTGCTTTTTTGTCTTGATCAGCAAATGACTCTAAGAATATTCTTGAAAGTTCAGGATCTTTTATTTGAATCCAGTTTGAATCTTTTTCTTTTGATTTTTCAACTTGAACAATTTTTTGTAAGAATTTTTGTTCAAGACCATCAGCACCTGCACCAAAGAATTCCCTTAGAACACTATCAAATTTATGGAAATTTTTAATTGCTTGAACTAAACCGAGACCATGTCTTTCCATTAATCTTTCTTCAATTTTGTTTAATGTATCCTTACCTAAATTTTCCTCTATAGATTTTCGTAAAGAAGGAACAAGTAAGTTATCTAATCCATTTTCCATTACTATTATTGAAATTACAATATCTAATAAACAGATTGTCAAAACATTTGTGACAAACACTCCTTTTTATATCAAAAATAATTTACTAAAAAAGATCGTAATGCAACATATTTTCGATCGGTCATAATGCATACATTGTAACTATTTGTACAAGGTTGTAAGTATTGAAAATAACATACTAATTGATATCACCAAAAATGGAAATAACATAGTAACGAAATGAAAATAATTCTTAAAGTAGAACAGAGGGGAACGATTTGACGGCACAGGAAAAAGAATTACTTAGAAAAACAGACAATGTTTCAATTAGAATTGATTCAGATCTAAGCAGTAAACTTCATGAAAAATGTATAGAACAAAAAATTAGCCTCAATACACTGATCAACCATCTATTAGAAAAACAAGTCAATTGGTATGAACTTACAACAGAAATGGGATGGGTTTCAATGTTCAGATCAACATTTAGGGAAATATCAGACTCTGTTCCTAAAGAAAAGATTGAAAAAATAGCAGCAACAACAGGAATGACAGATTTTAAAAATTCATTGAATTACCTGTATGGATATATTGATTTAGATTCAATTTTAGATTTGTTCAAAAAAAGATGTCTTAACAACAATGTTCAGTATAGAGAAATGATAGTAAATGGAGTAAAAAAAATCATCATACATCATGACCTAGGTAAAAACTGGCCATTTCTAATTGTAGGACAAATGAATACCATCCTGAATGAGATTGGATACAGAACACTAAATGAAGAGTACAATAAACTGGGATTTTCCTTTGAAATTGTAAAAACGGAGGATCACTAAACAATAAGAAATTACGCACGCAATTCCCAAAAAATCAAAGATCCACCTATAAAGGATAATCTTATTTCCAAATATGGGAATAAATGATTGTAAATAGCCTTTCATTAAAAAAATCAAAAAACGGGTATTATTTCATCATAATAGCAGCAGCATTATCTGCACTTATTCATGTAATTTCAAAACCCATGCTCGAAAATTCAACACATTTGATTGAAATCAACCCAATTGTGATGGCATTCTTAATTTATTTTATCTGCGGCATATTTTTTACACCTCTTACAAAAAAATCACATTCAATTTCCAAATTTGGGAAAAAGGATTGGTTGTTTATGGGGCTCATAGGGATTGCAGAAGTATCAGCATTAATTACATACTTTTATGGATTATCAACATCAACAGCAGTAAATGCATCAATCTTTAGCAACAGTGAAATAATTTTTGCATTAGTCATTGCAATGCTGGTGTTTAAAGAAAAATTACGCATCAAAGAATGTATTCCATTTTCTATGATCATCATTGGAATGATGGTAATCCCAATTGGGAATGATTTGATGCAAAATAACTTTAGTTTAGGAAATATGGTCACAGGAGATCTATTGATAATATTTTCAGGGTTTTTGTACGCAGTTGATATTACTTTGTGTAAATATGTAGGAGACAGATTTGATATCAAAAGAGTTACCCAGATTGTTTCATTTGTTTGTGCAGCAGTAGCAATTTCAGTCATCGCATTATTTCAAATTCCAATGGATGTTGACATTATTCAATTACCTGGAATTTTAGTAATGTCCATTCTAGGAACAGGAATGTCAACGTTGTTTTTCCTAGTAGGGTTAAAATTGATTGGTGCGGTAAGAACCGTTTTGTTGTATTCTACAACTTCAGTATTCGGGGTATTATTTTCAGGTATTATACTTTCAGAGACAATTACTGTGATTGATGTAATTTCATTAGCACTAGTTTTGGCAGGAATATTTTTGTTAAGAAATAGATTAGCTGAAGGAGAACACAGTCCAAGTATAGATGAAGAGATTTCAGTATGTAAATCAAAAAATACAACCTCAATCAAGAGTGGGAAACATGTGAATAAAAGATCAATTCCAAAGAAAATTGTAGAAAAGATCGTATTCCAAGGATGGATCGGGGCAGGGTAGCCACAAAATTTGATTTCATAATTTGAAAATGATAAAAAATAAAAAGTATTTTTATTTAACATCAAAAAGTACGGGAAAAATTATTCTAGGCATGTAAAACTAAGTATTTTTTCAATTGTAGTTATTTGTAGTAAATTGTGTACTATTGAACGATCAGGCTTTTAAGATAAAGTCGATCATTTCCAATAATGGTAATCATTGCAAATACAATGCAGATGGGAAATTTTCCAGTAGATAAAACAAACTTTGAAGAAATTAGAGATGCACTAGTAGGATTTGGATTAACCCCAAATCAAAGCAAAGTATTCTTTTATCTAGGGAAAATAGGATCAAAAACAGCATCGGACATTGCAAAGGCAGTGAACATTCCAAGAAGTGAAACATATCACTTGTTAACAGCACTACAAAACAAAGGAATTGTAGAGGCATCTTTCCAACATCCAATTCAATTCACAGCATTAGCAATTAAAAAAGCAGTAAATCTACTAATCAGCACAGAAACAGAACGACTCAATAAATTAAAAAAATCAGGTCCAATTCTAGAAGAAATATGGGAAAAAATACCAGGTGCCATTACAACAAAAGAAGAAGATGAGGAAGAAAAATTCAAAGTATTACAAGGAGGAAATCAAGTCAATAGTAAAATTTTCGACATGATATTAAATGCAAAAAAAGAGTGTAGAATTTTAGGTTCAGAGAAAGACTTTATGAAATTTTATCATGCAAACTTTCTTGATGCATTAGAAGAAAGAGAAATTAATTACAAATTATTAACTCCAATTACAAATAAATCAAAATATATTTTTGAAGACATAGACAAATCTAAAATTAAACAATTATGTTCATCTGTAAAAGAAAACTTGTGCTTTTTGATTAAAGATGATGACGAAGTATTATTCTTTATTAAAAATGAAGGAAACAACAAAGAGATGAGAGCAATTTGGACAAACTCTGAAACTATCATTTATTCCAAAGCATTGTTGTTTAACAATATTTGGTCAAAAACAGATTCAAATGAGGTAGATAGTAAATAAGCAGATGTAGTTGTGGATACAGTAGTAGGTGTAGAGATGAATTTTGTGCCCATTTAGCAAATTCTTGGAATGATTTTAGAAACGTACATGATTTAAAATGATCACACTAGAGAATCATCACTAACTTCAATTGGCTTACGACCCATAAACCCAGAATCTTTTTCATGCCAAAATTTAATGTCAGTCTCACCATATTTCCAACATAGACAAACTTCCTCTTCAAATCGTTTTGAAGGAAAATCAAGTAGTCCCTGCTCTATACTTTTAACAATAACTCCAGTGTTTTCCAATAATTCCACTGATTCATAGAATTTAGTAATTGCAGAATTTAATTTTTGTTTAAGATTAACATATGATTCAAAAGAATTCGTAGTAGAGATGCAAATTTGCAATTCTTGCTCAATCTTTTTTACTTCAGTATTTTTAGCCAAAGCATATTCAAATTTCTTTATCACATCAGGTAATGCATCATTTGCTTCATTTGTAGTAAAAAATGAGAACATGTAATTGATCACAAAGAAGAGATTAAAAATCTTAGGTGCAAATGTTGACCTTTCTCTATAAATCACAATTACATCCAGACATAGTAAATGTGGAAAATATCCTAACTAGAATTTAGAAACTAACCTTGACTATCCAAACAATCCAAGTATCAAAAAAAGAAACTACAAAGGTATACATGAACGGTAGGGCAATATTAGATATGACTAAGAAATTACCAAGTGGACATAATATTGGCGGTGGCGCTAAACAGAAAAGACGCAAAGAGCGTAAACAAGAATCTAACAAAAACTAAGTCGGGAGTAAACTTTCGAATTATCTCAGGTGCAGATTTATTAAGAAATAATATTGAGAATAATTATGAGTGCGGATCAATTAGAGGCATTAATTATTCAAGTAATCAACGGAGCAGTAACCACTATTCCAGCATATCTAGATGAGATAAAGGAAAACAAAGATGTGTTAAAAGTTGAAAACCCACAAGAATTTGTGTATGGAATAGTTATGGGAATGGCTCTTGGAATGGGTGGAGCGATTCTTAGTGCTCAAAAAGAAATGCCAACTGAAGAAGATCAAATGAAAATTAGAGACATAGTATACAAACACATTCCAGAAATAAGAGAACGAATTTTTAATTGATTGAATTTAATAATAAAGAAAATAAGTTTCTAAATGAATTAGAAGAGGCAAGAATTGCCACATCACATGATAACATACCTCACATCAAACCAGTATCATTTGTATTTGTAGATAATTCAATAATTGTTGCAACAGACTATAACACAAGAACATACAAAAATATCAAAACAAATTCAAAAGCTGCAATTGTAATTGACGTTTACAAATCGGGAGGACATAAAGCAATCTGTATTCAAGGAAATACAGAATTAATTGAATCAGGACAGAATTTTAAAAAACTATATGATATTTTTTATAAAAAATTTGCATGGGTAAGAAAAGACCCTTGGAAAGAAAATGAAGCACCATTTCTGATAATCATACCAAAGAATAAAATTAGTTGGGGATTATCCTAAAAAACTAATTCTTGCTCAATTTGAGACAAGAGTCCTTGAACAGAGATTGGCTTTCTTAGAACGGACCGAATTCCCAAATTTAGGAGCTCCTGTTCTTGTGTAGGATTCATTTCAAGGGCACTAACTATCACCACTTTAGACAATTCTGAAGATCGTCTGTGCTTCAGATCTAAAAGGAAATCAACACCACTATATTTTGGCATACACATGTCAAGCAAGATTAAATCATAATCTTTGTAGACTGCCAATTCTAAACCAGCTCGTCCATCAGATACACTATCAAAATCATAATTTTTAGTAGACAAAATATCTGCAAAAATCTGACTTATTTCAGAAACATCTTCAATATGAAGTATTTTCATACATTATGAAATAGGTTGAAAGTGATAAGAACAAGTTTGCTCATTTGAACAAACTAGAATATTTATCAAAATAACTTATAATTTTGATTTGCCTACAAATTTTTTATTTATGACAATCACATTGACAAGTGTTAGGAACACATCTATGAGTTAAACAGTCTCTACAACCTTTACTTCTACCACTTTTTACTCTTAACCGTTCTTTATCCAATTCGTAATTTCTTAAGTAATACTAACAAATAAAGACATGAAATATCTTAATGATAAAAATGGGTAATAAAATAAAATGCTCTCACATTTTAGTAGCAAAACAAAGCGAAGCTCTAACAATTCTTGAAAAGATCAAAAATGGTGAAAAATTTGCCAATTTAGCAAAAGAATTTTCAACGGACACAGGTAGCGGTAAGAAAGAAGGAAATCTAGGCTATTTTACAAAAGGAATGATGGTAAAACCATTTGAAGATGCAGCATTCAAACTTCAAGTTGGAGAAATTTCCAAACCAATCAAATCAGAATTTGGATACCATATTATCAAAAGACAGGGATAATTTAGAGTGAAGATTTTGATTCTTTGACCTTTTCAAAGTCATCATTAATTTTCTGACTAATTTTCTCAAAATCTTTTCTAATTTCCTTATGAAGTTTTTTCTCCTTTTCAACTAAATCTTTCATTTCTTTTGATTTGTTACTAATGGACAATATTGAAAAATGAATTTAAACAGTTTAGAAGATTATTATCAATTTCAACACCTAAAAAACCAAAATAAAATACACAACATTTTTTTCAGTTATAAAAAGGACAAAATCATGGTACTAAATGATAAAATTTTAGATGAAATTTTAGAACATCTTGAAAAATCAATTAATAATTTAGCAAAAGAGGCATTTGAAAATATTGAATTAGAAGGAGGATTTCAAGGAGTAAAAGAATTTCTTCAAAGTCAATACGACATAAGACTAGAAAATCTATTATCTGCAAAAAAAAGTAGCATACATCATTTAGAATCAAGTATGAAAAATAAAGTAATTCAAAGAAAACAATCTGTTTTTGAAAATATTACTAATCAATATCAAAATTAGAGAAATGCATCTAGTCCAGACTTTTTAGATTCAATTTCTTGGTTCTTCTCTAATACTTGAGTCATTTTTTCACCCATTGATTTTGCTGCAGTCATTTTTCTTTTTCCTATCCAATAATATGTCTCATCAATAGTATTTTTTGCAATCAACACTACAAGTTTTCCAGTATCTTTTCTTCCAGTTCTTCCTCGTCTCTGAATGAATCTTACAGAGCTAGGAACATTATCATAAAAAATCACCTGATTAACTTCTGCAATATCCAGCCCTTCTTCTCCAACACGAGTCGCTACAAGTACTCTAAAGAGACCATCTCGGAAATTTTGTACAGTTTCAATCTGTTTTTTCTGCTTCAATCCAGCATCTCCTGCTTTTCCAATTAAGATACCTGCAGAAATTCCTAATTCAGTGAGTTTATTGTAAATTAAATCAACAGAGTCACGATAGCTTGTAAAGATCAACGCCTTACCAGGGACAGATTCAATTATTTCTTTAAGTTTAGGAATCTTTGAATGCTCAATGCCATGAGATTGAGATTCATTTGCCAGATGAATAGCTCGTGTAAAGTTTGGATCAATTTCAAACAAGTCTTTAACACCTACACCCTTCTTTGCTTTTGCACGTTCACAAAATTTTAGAAAGGGTGTAACTCCATGAGCCTCCAAAATATTCAATGCATAATGGATTCTAATCGCAGTGAATAGTGGTTTTGCAGAACGTCTATTTTGATTTAATACAAATTGTCTAATTCTAAGAAGTGCAGATAGTGATTGTTGCTCTGCCAAACGTATTCCATTCTTTCTTAAAACATCATATCTCTCATCTAATGCTAGTTTCAATAATTTTTGTATCGCTTTTAGTTCAGGAGGGAGTTCAACGTTAATCCATTCAGTGTTGGTTTCTTGAGTGTAAGGTTTTACATCAGGACTATCTTCAGTACGTTCAGCAACACTAGAAATTCGAAGTTTTGTTAAAATCTCAGTAGCCTTTTCTTTTTCACTAGGCAAAGTAGCAGTCATCCCTACAAGTCTAGCAGACGAATCTCCAAATCGTTCGGCGATTCCAGAGTATGCATAATCACCTACAGTTCTATGTACTTCATCAAATATTACAAGACTAAATTGATCTGGAGTAACTATACCTCGAATTAAATCATTTCTAGCAATTTCAGGAGTGGCACAGACAATACTATTGTTCCAAAGTTTAGTTCTCTTAGGGATTGGATCCTCACCAGTAACTAGTGCAATATCATCTAAAGTGAGATTATTTTTTAAAAAATCATAATGTTGATTTACTAAAACTCTAGTAGGTGCTAAAAATAAAATACCACCAGTTCCTTTTGATAAATATTCAGAAATTACATGTAATGCAACAGCAGTTTTTCCAAGACCAGTAGGTAAAACTACAATACAGTTTTCTTTGATGGCTTGATTTGCCAAATTAATCTGATAGTCTCTTGTCTCAATGGAGTTTTTTTTTACATATTTTTTTTCAACAAAATTAGTCATCGTACAAATGAAGATGTAATTTATTGATTTTATGCTTTCGTATAGTCAATTATTAGCTAACGTATACTTTCTCGTTTCTAATTAACTAAAACCATGCCTAAGTTCAAAAATTAAAGTTATAGAAATCTCCCTTCTTCGATTAATCTAGACATATTGTTGATTCAATACAGGTTTTGGTTAAACCACATTTACTACACATTGATTTTTAGAAAATTCCACAAAAAGTAAAACCAATAGTTTTTCTCAACTCACACATAGTGAAATAGCATACTATAGTCAGTTCTCTTTGAAGGAATATCATCATTTACAATTATGATCGCAAATACAATTTGAATTAGCGTGATCCATATATTGAACAGATAAAGATGATTCATGTGAGCAGTTCTTTTGATAGACCAGATTGGGATGAATATTTCATGCTTCAAGCAGAACTAGCAAAACTTCGTTCCAACTGTATGACTAGACAAGTAGGAGCAGTAATTGTAAGAAACCACAGACAATTAGCAACTGGATATAATGGAACCCCACCTGGAATCAAAAATTGTTTTGAAGGAGGATGTAAGAGATGCCAACTTCGAATGGAGGGGAAAATTGAATCCGGAGCATCATTAGATAGATGTCTCTGCAACCATGCAGAAGCTAATGCAATCATGCATTGTGCAATATTAGGAATTGAAGCTGGAATAAAAGGTGCAATTCTATACACAACATTTGTTCCATGCCTAGAATGCACAAAAATGGCAATAACTATTGGAATTAGAAAATTTGTTTGTCTTGATGCATATCCTGAAACAGATTATGATTTGCTAGAAGAAGCTGGAGTAGAAGTTGTTAGTTTGGACAAAGCTAAAATTACAAAATGGGCAAAAGCATTAGTTAGTAAATACGAAAATTCAGAGTGAGAAAATGCAAGTCAATTTGCCTGAAACTAAAAAAATAGAATCAATGTTACCGTCAATGCTAGTGTCAGCTACATATGACAACATTTCAAAATCAGTTGTTCTAAAATTTTATGAACCAGAATCAAAAAAATTAATTTTATGGCATGATGAAACAAATCATAAACCCTATTGTTATTCAAGATTAGATCCAGATGAATTAGATTTTCTTCAAGAAAGAAATGACGTACTTGAAATCAAACAGATTAAAAAATATGATTTACTAAAAGATGAAGAAATTAAATTATCACAAATCATTGTAGACAATCCGCTATCCATAGGAGGGAATTTTGGAGAAAGTATAAAAAATCAAATTGAAACGTGGGAATCTGATCTCAAATATTATGAAAACTATCTCTATGACAGAGGATTGATAGTTGGAAGGTATTATCAAGTGAAAAATGGAAAAATAGAACCTTACGATGTAGAAATTTCTGATGAAGTCAAACTTGCATTGAAGAGTTTGTTGTGGGATAAAGTAGATAGTGAAAGTATGGTAGATGCAGAAGAATTTAAAATATTTATTTCAGAATGGGCAGATTTACTAAACCAGCCAATTCCAAGAATAAAAAGACTCAGTGTAGATATAGAAGTTGAAGCAGTTATTGGAAGAATTCCAGATCCAAAACTAGCAGAAAAAAAAGTTACAGCCATCGGTCTAAAAGGATCCGACGGGTTTGATCAAATTTTTGTACTCAAAACAGAAGGAACTGAGGAGGGAACTAATGAATTAGAACCAAACATCAAAATAAAATTCTATGAATTAGCCGATGAGAAAAAAATGCTAGAAGATGCATTTGAAATAATCAAAACATTCCCATTTATTCTAACGTATAACGGAGATGAATTTGATTTACCATATCTTTACAACAGAGCAGAAAGATTAGGAATAAAAAATTCACAAAATCCATTTTACATGATGAGAGATTCTGCAACTCTCAAAGAAGGAGTTCATTTAGATTTGTACAAAGTTCTTTCAAATAGATCATTTCAGATTTATGCTTTCAGCCAATCATATACGGATTTTTCACTAAATAGCGTCTCAAAGGCCCTTCTAGGAAAAGAAAAGATAGACTATGGATTAGAATTTGATGAATTATCACTATACCAAACTGCAAATTATTGTTACAATGACGCCCTACTAACATACGAACTTACCAGTTTCAACAAAGATTTGTTGATGGACTTGCTTGTAATCATTGCAAGGATAGGGAGATTACCAATTGATGATGTTGCAAGATTAGGTGTATCACAATGGATTAGAAGTTTATTGTATTATGAACATAGACGAAGAAATTATCTAATTCCAAAACGTGAAGAATTACAAAGAAGATCAGAAGGGGTAATGTCTGATGCAGTAATCAAAGATAAAAAATATCGAGGAGGTCTTGTTGTGGAACCAAAAGAAGGGATTCATTTTGATGTTGTTGTGATGGATTTTGCAAGTCTATATCCAAGCATCATCAAAGTTCGAAATTTGTCATATGAGACAGTAAGATGTCCTCATGAAGAATGTAAAAAAAATACAATACCTGGGACAAATCATTGGGCATGTACAAAGAAAAACGGTCTAACGTCAATGATTATCGGATCATTGCGAGATTTGAGAGTAAACTATTACAAAAGTCTGTCTAAAAAAGAAACATTAACTGATGATCAAAAACAGCAATACACAGTAGTCAGTCAAGCACTAAAAGTAATTCTAAATGCTAGCTATGGGGTAATGGGTGCCGAAATATTTCCTCTATACTTTCTACCAGTAGCAGAAGCAACAACTGCGATAGGTAGACATACGATTTTGGAGACAATCAAAAAATGTGAAGCGACAGGAATTGAAGTATTGTATGGAGATACAGATTCATTATTTCTTAAAAAACCAACTCCAGAACAAATCAAAATAGTGATAGAGCAGGCAAAAAAAGATCACGGGGTAGATTTAGAAATTGACAAAACATACAGGTATTGCGTATTAAGTAATAGAAAGAAAAACTATCTAGGAGTAACAAAATCAGGCAAAGTAGATGTTAAAGGATTAACAGGAAAAAAATCACACACACCAGCTTTCATCAAAAATTTATTTTATGAATTAGTAGACATATTATCTAAAGTTCAAACAATGGATGACTTTGTAAAAGCAAAACAAGACATTACAGAAAAAATTTCAATTTGTGGAAAAAAAGTAGAAGCCAAAGAAATCCCATTAGAAGACTTGACATTTAATGTGATGTTGAGTAAAGCCCCTTCAGAATATGTAAAAACAATCCCTCAACACATCAGAGCAGCAAAACAACTAGAATCAATTAGAGAGATAAAGAAAGGAGATAAAATTTCATTTATTAAAATTCTAAACAAACCAGGCGTAAAACCAGTAGAGTTGGCAAAAAAAGAAGAGATTGATTCTAAAAAATACATGGAGTTTATGGAGTCAACATTAGAACAAATAACATCGTCAATGGATTTAGATTTTGATACAATGTTAGGAAAACCAAAGCAAACAGGATTAGATGAATTTTTTTGGAGTTGAATTGAATCATGGAAGTTGATGGAACACTATTAACAATACTAGGCATCACAGCTGGAGTGTTAATTCTTACAGGATGGGTAGAGCAAATTTACAAAGGATATAAAACAAAGAGGCTAAATGACGTTTCAAAGTTTTTGATGATCTTCATAGCTGCAGGATCAATATTGTGGTTAATTTATGGAATTGTCGTATCAGATGTATTTATCATAGGCACGAATTTAGCAGGATTAACTCTAATGATAATTGTATCAACTATGAAAAAACGATACGATAATTTATCAAAAATAAAACAGCCTTAATCAAGAATTAAATACAATATAGAAAATTTTAAAGAAAGATGTTTGTAATTAATTGTAAAAACTATGAAGAAATTGCAGGAGATAGTATTATCAAGTTTGTAAAAATAGCAGAAAAAATTTCTAAAAAATATAAAATTAAAATTGCCATATCCCCACCACAGCATTTAGTTGGCATGGTAGCAAACAGCTCAATTTCAATTCTTGCTCAACATATCGATGTCTCCAAAGTTGGAAGTACAACAGGTTTTGTAATTCCAGAGTTGTTAAAAAAATCCAAAGTGAAAGGATCATTGATCAATCATAGTGAACATAGAATTACAAGTAAAGAAATTGAAAAATTAGTATTAAAATTAAAAGAACTAAAAATGATATCCATTTTATGTGTAAAAAATATTGCAGAAGTAAAAAAATATGTGAAATTAAATCCAGATTACATTGCAATTGAACCGCCAGAATTAATTGGTTCAGGGAAGGCAGTTTCTAAAGAAAAACCAGAATTAATTGCAAAAGCTGCCAGCATAGTAAATAATTCAAAAAATAAAACAAAATTACTTTGCGGTGCAGGCATTGTATCAGGCGAAGACGTTGCAAAAGCAATAGAATTAGGATCAAAAGGAATCTTGGTAGCTAGTGGAATTATCAAAGCAAAAGATTGGAATAAAGTAATTTCAGAATTTGCCAAGGCATTAGTTTAAAAAGCCAAATAATTTACAAATTTTTGCATGGTAAAAAACAAACCAGTTTATGCATTTGAAGAGGCAGACAGCAAAAACAGAATGCTTCTAGGCGGTAAAGGAGCAGGATTGAGCGAAATGACTCGATTGAAACTTCCAGTGCCACCAGGATTTACGATCACAACTGAAGTTTGTAACAAGTATTACGAGAATAATAAAAAACTTCCAAAAGATGTGATGCCAGCAGTAATGAAAAACATTGCAAAAATGGAAAAAAAGACAGGTAAAAAATGGAATTCTACAAAGAATCCATTACTAGTATCAGTTCGTTCAGGAGCTGCCATCTCAATGCCTGGAATGATGGATACAATTTTGAATTTAGGATTAAATGAGAAAACAGTTGAAGGTTTTGCAGAACAAACAAAGAATCCACGTTTTTCATGGGATTCGTATAGAAGATTCATTCAATTATTTGGCAAAGTAGTATTTGGAGTAAATGATGAGAAATTTGAACATGTTTTAGACTCTGCAAAATCAAAACAAGGAGTTATAGATGACAGTAAGCTAAACGTAGAATCATTAAAAACAATTGTATCAGAGTACAAAAAAATATGTGAAGAACATACAAAAAGAAAATTCCCAGACACACCAAATGAGCAATTGGTATTATCGATAGAGGCCGTTTTTAAAAGTTGGATGGGAGAAAGAGCAATCGTTTATCGTGAAAAAAATAACATAACAAAAGACATTGCAAATGGAACTGCAGTTAACGTGGTTACCATGGTATTTGGAAACATGGGGGATGATAGTGCAACAGGGGTTGTATTTACAAGAAATGGGCATAATGGTAAAAAAGAGATGGAAGGTGAATATTTAATCAATGCACAAGGTGAAGATGTAGTTGCAGGAGTGAGAACTGGGTTAAGTATTGAATTGTTAAAAAAAGACATGCCGAAATCACATAAAGAACTAAGCAATGCATGTGCAAAATTAGAAAAACATTTCAGAGAACCGCAAGATATTGAATTTACCATTGAACAAGGTAAATTCTACTTGTTACAAACAAGAACAGCAAAGATGAGTGCAGCAGCTCTTGTAAAAACATCAGTAGACATGGTAAAAGAGAAATTAATCAGTAAAGAGAGAGCACTTACAAGAATTCCAGCACAACAATTAGAAGCATTACTTCATAGAACAATGGATGAGTCAGAAATTAAAAATTATAAACTATTAGCAAAAGGAATTCCAGCATCACCAGGAGCTGCAAGTGGAATTGTTGTATTTGATGTAAAAAAAGCAATAGAATTAGGAGATGCAGGGAATAAAGTAATCCTAGTAAGAAAAGAAACAAAACCAGAAGATGTGCCTGCATTCTTTTCATCAGAAGGGATTTTGACTAGTTTAGGAGGAAAATCATCTCATGCAGCAATTGTCTCAAGAGGAATGGGAAAACCATGTATTGTAGGATGTCCAGAATTAAAAATCGATTATGATGATAACACATGTACAGCAAATGGAATTACAATCAAAGAAAGAGAAACAATTACCATTGATGGAAGTGCAGGAACTGTCTATATCGGAGACATACCAACGGTTGAGCCAAAAGTAACAAAAGACTTTGAACAAATTTTAGAATGGGCACAAAAAACAAAAACGTTAGGAATTAGAGCAAACGCAGATACTCCAGAAGGAGCAATCCTTGCAAGAAAGTTTGGAGGTCAAGGGATTGGATTATGCAGAACAGAAAGAATGTTCAATGGAAGTGATAGGATTAATTTATTCGTAGAAATGATCATGGCTGAAAATATTGAAGAGCGAAGCAAAATCTTAACCAAATTAGGCCAATTACAAAAAAGTGACTTTATTGAAATTCTAAAGGCTATGGAAGGATATGAAGTTACAATTAGACTACTTGATCCTCCACTTCACGAGTTCTTACCAAATCCAGAAGAATTAGTAGAAAAAATTCAAAAATTACAATCAAGTGGAGATACAAATGAAATTAATAAAACAAAAATTGTTCTCAAAAGAGCAAGAGAATTAGCAGAAATTAATCCAATGATGGGACACAGAGGAGTCAGAGTAGGAATAACATATCCAGAAATTTATGAAATGCAAATTAAAGCAGTTTTCGAAGCATTAGTTGAATTAACAAAAAAGAAAGTTAAAGCACATCCACAAATTATGATTCCACAAATTAGTAGTATTGCAGAATTAAACCACATAAAAAAAATCTACGATAGAATAAAGAAAGAAACTGAAACTAAATACAAAATGAAATTAAAAATTAACTTTGGAACCATGATAGAAGTTGTAAGAGCAGCTTTAACTGCAAATGAACTTGCAACCACAGCAGAATTCTTTAGTTTCGGTACTAATGATTTAACTCAAGGAACTTTTAGTTTCAGTCGAGAAGATGTCGAGGGAAAATTCCTTCCAGAATACATGGAAAAAGAACTCTTAGAAAGAAACCCATTCCAATCAATCGATGTAAACGGTGTAGGTAGTTTGATAAAAATAGGTCTTGCAGCTGGGCGTAAATTACGACCAAACATGGAAATTGGAATATGTGGAGAGCACGGCGGAGATCCAAGTTCTATCAAATTCTGTCACGGTGCAGAACTAAGTTATGTTAGTGCATCACCGCACAGAATTCCAATTGCAATAGTTGCAGCAGCTCAAGCAGCAATTGAACAACCAAAGAAAAAATCTAAAGCAAAGAAAAAGAAAAAATAAATAATTCTATAAATTATCAATATCATGACAAAAAGTATTAGCTGTGCTGATGCAGGAAAAGATTGTAAATGGTCTGCAACTGCATCCACAGAAGAAGAATTAATAGAAAAAGTTACCAAACATGTCATTGAAGAACATAAAGAAATTGAGTTGAATTCAGAATCTATCCTCAGTATTAAATCAATTGTCAAAGACATTTAGAAAATATTTTAATTTTCAAAATATCTAACAAAATCAAACTTGAGAATCACAACTTTGCATATAGGCAAGATTTGAAATAATAGGTCATGACTGAACTGCATTGATCTCTAAAAACAAATTTTTAAATCAATCAAAATCATCTCTAAATGAATTGCTACCTAGAATTGATTCTATTAAACAAATTAGGCTGAAAATTGGCATTACTCAAAAAAAACTTGCAACTATGGCAGGAATAAGTACTTCAATGATAAATCAAATTGAATCAGGTAGAAGCCAGCCAAGTTATGAGACAGCTAAAAAAATATTTGAAAGTCTTGCCAAATTAGAAGGAGAATCATCATCTCATACTGCAGGGGATTTTTGCAGTAAAGATATTGTAAAGTTAAAGCCAACAAACACTCTTCATGATGCAATTAAAAAAATGCATGAATTATCTATTAGTCAAATTCCAGTCTTTGATAATTCAGATGTAGTGGGAGTGGTTTCAGAAGATGGGATAGTAAAACATCTTTCAGATTTAGGAGAAACCGAATTAAAAAAAGCAAAGTTATCAGACACCATGGATTCAGTTCCACCAATTGTAGATTTTGATACTCCTGCAAATGTTTTAGTTCCTTTGATAAGATATTCTAAATGCATTCTAGTTTCAAAAAAATCAAAAATAATAGGCATCATAACAGCATCAGATACTTTGAAAATGATGGAATCATAATTTTCAAAATTTAGTTTTTTCTAATAGTCAATAGTCTTAAGACATTTAATTTCAAATAATTAGCACGGAGATTACATATGTAAAAGATGTAGGACGTCATGTAGAAGTTCTAGAGGTATCGGTAAAACTACAAACTATGTGATAGATGTAACAAAATTAAACAAAAAGAGAGTAAAAAATAATCTATTGAACAATGATTTGACTTTTACCCCATTTGAGGTCAAATTCTTTTTGGTTCATTTTGATTTTTGATTTACATTTAACACATCTACGAAATTTGTTGGTTTTTGAATATCTCCAAACATGAGGTTCGCTTATTTTGTGGCAGTTCATACAAATCAGAATTTCCCGTTCACTTAAGCGTATTGATAGTTAGAATACGTTTAATGTGGCTATTCTTTAGGATGGGAGCAAAGTTCTGCCAATACACCGTGTAATGATTTTGGATGAATGAAAGTAACTTTAGTTCCAGCAGATCCAGGTCGAACACTACCTAAAAATTGAATTCCACACCCTTCCATTCGTTCAACCTCACCTTCAATGTTATCAGTCTCCAATGCCATATGATGTAGTCCTTGACCTTTTTTATCCAAAAATTTCTTAATGGGGCTAGAGTCATTTGTGGGTTGCATCAACTCCACACGGGCATTTTCTAAATGTAAAATAGCAACTTTAACACCTTCAGATTCTACTGTTTCAAATTCAATATTATCAACACCTAATGCTTGTTGGTAAATTTTAGCAGATTCTTCAACATCATTTACTGCAATTGCAATATGATCTATTTTCATCTAAAAGACCTCTTTTGGGCGATATTCGCCAAAGACTTCACGGAAAGTATTACTAATTTCACCAGTTGTAGCAAACGCTTTTGCAGCAGTTACAATGTAAGGCATTAGATTTTCTTCTGTATCAGCAGCACTCTGCATTGCAGATAATGCCTTTTCTAATTTTTTAGAATCCCTATCGGCACGTAATTTTTTAAGTGCTTTCTTTTGTTGAATTTCAATTCTACCATCAATTCTTAATAATTCAGGTTGTTCTTCTTCTTCAGCATACTTGTTTACACCAACAATTACCCTTTCAGCATCATCTGTTTCTTTTTTCAAACGATATGCATTTGCACGAATCTCAGATTGAAAGAATCCTTTCTCTATTGCCTTAACAGAACCACCCATTTTCTGAATTTTTTTGAGATATTTCCACACATCAGCCTCAATTTGGTCGCATAATTCCTCCAAATAGTAAGAACCAGCCAAAGGATCTGCAGTCTTTGTAATTCCACTTTCATGAGCTACAATCTGCTGAGTTCTCAAGGCTATTTTTGCAGACTCTTGAGTTGGAAGTGCTAATGCTTCATCACGAGAATTTGTGTGTAATGATTGAGTGCCTCCTGCAACTGCAGCCATTGTTTGAATTGCAACACGAACAATGTTGTTGTTAGGTTGTTGTGCAGTTAATGATTCTCCACTAGTTTGCGTATGGAATTTTAATTGTAATGAGCGAGGATTTTTTGCATGAAACATCTCTTTTAGAATTTTAGCATAAACTTTTCTTGCAACTCTAAACTTTGCAACTTCTTCAAAGAATTCTATAGTACAACAAAAGAAAAATGACAAACGAGGTGCAAAGTCATCAATTTTTAATCCTTTATCTATACAGGTTTGAATATATGCAATTGCATTTGCCAAAGTAAATGCAACTTCTTGTGTTGCAGTGCAACCAGCTTCTCTCATGTGATATCCAGAAATAGATACAGGATACCAGGATGGAACCTTCTCTGCACAGTATTCAATCATGTCACCAATTAATCGCATAGATGGTTCTGGAGGATAAATGTAGGTGTTTCTTGCAATGTATTCCTTTAGAATATCATTTTGAGTTGTTCCACGAAGTTCATGACTTTTGAATCCTTGTGCTTCTCCAACTGCAATGTAATATGCCAAAAGTGTGGAAGCTGTAGAATTAATAGTCATTGAAGAACTTACTTTTCCCAGAGGTATCCCGTCAAAGGCAGTCATCATATCTTTAATTGATGTAATCGATACACCAACTTTACCCACTTCACCTTCAGCTTGGGGAGAATCAGAATCATACCCAATCTGTGTAGGTAAATCAAACGCCATACTAAGGCCAGTCTGACCTTTTTCAAGCATGAATTTGAATCGCTCATTAGTTAATTTTGCATCGCCAAATCCAGAATATTGCCTCATTGTCCAAAATCGTTCACGGAACATTCCAGGGTGAATTCCTCGTGTAAATGGGTATTTTCCAGCATCTTCCACAGGTCTCTTTTTAGGTGATTTTTGGTAAATTCGTTTTACAACATATTCAGAGTCTGTGAATAGTTTCTTTTCAGGTGTTTTTGATTTTATTGGTTTTTTTGCAGCCATATTATCACTTTACCAAAGATTTTGTAATTTTATCCCCAGCTAAGAAAGGATCAATTTCTCTTGATTGTAACTTTTTAAGATATTTTGAAAATGTTTTATCAGTAACTAGCAACTCATCAATCTTTTCTTTGATGTTATTTAAAACAATATCTTTTAGTTCGGCTTCCAGTCGTTCTTTATCCTTAACTTCTTTGAATTGTTTTTTAGATTTCATCATATCTTTCAGAGTTTTAGCAAATACAGTAATTCCTGAATTCTTTTTTACAGATGTTTTTAGAATCACAGGGTTTCTAATAGAATCACCTATAAAATCACGTACAGCATCAAATAGTTGATTTGTTCCGCTAAGATCACTTTTGTTAACAAGATAGATATCTCCAATTTCAGTTAGACCAGCTTTGATTGTTTGAATGCTGTCACCCGTGTTAGGATTAAACACAACTACTGTAATATCGGCAATATTTGATATTTCAACTTCAGTTTGTCCAGCTCCCACACTCTCAATGATTATAGGATTAAACCCAGCAAATTCTAAAACGCGAATACTATTTCGTAATGAACGAGACACCGCTCCTGTTGCACCTCTTGATGCAATACTGCGAATGTATGTACCAGAATCAGTGGATTCGCTCATTCTCACTCTATCACCAAGTATAGCTCCACCAGTAACATGGCTTGTAGGGTCAACTGCCAATACAGCAGGTTTTGTGCCTAATTTTTTCATCACCATTGCAGTTTTGTTAATCAATGAGCTTTTTCCAGCACCAGCAGGTCCAGTGATACCAATTATGATTGAATTTCCACTAGATTTGAAAATTTTCTTTAGTAACTTTTTTGCTTCTGTTTGATCATTTTCAACAATACTTATCGCCTTGGCAATTGCTCCACGTTTTCCTTTTTTTAGATCAACGAGTAAATCCAAGATACAGTAAATGAATTAGAGGTGCAATAAAATCTTGTGTAATATAATGAACTTAACAGATAGTAGACATGGTGCTAGTTCAGAGATGCTCGGATGTGCCCAAGATAATTTGTCTGCCAAGATTGATGATTGCCCAAGATTTAGAATTTTTAAAGAAAATTCCACATCGGAGATAGTTATTTAAAAAATTCTCCACGGTCCTAATAAATAAAAAGACGTAACTAAAAATACGAAAGTTCTGATTTTTACTTTATTTGCCCTGCTTCTGACCGTTGCGTTTATTCCCGCAATATTTGCACACGAGTCAGGTTTTGAAGAGAATTACAAGACTCCGGAAAAAATTTTAAAACTGTGTCATTTTTTTTATGAAGAGTATCTTCTGATCGGCTCGGAAAACTTCAAGGATCACCACAAGCTTTTTCTAAATGCCAGAATTTGCCCCGTTTTATACGAGAACATAGCGTGGAACAGCCAGCACCCCCAAAAGGATATCGTGTTGATTTTTGAAATAAGGGAGAAACTGGGCGAAAATGCAAACTATCTGAAAGAAAAACATGTGGGCGAACCCAGTTCAATTCCAAAATGGTTTAAAAATAAAGCAAATTTGTGGATGGGTTGGGAAATTAAAGATCAAGAGTTTTTGAAAGCGGCAGAGGAATATTCGAATTTAAATTTAATTGACAAATCAGAACATAAATCAATCCCCGACTGGTTCAAGCAAACCACAAAATGGTATTTGGATGAGACAATTTCCGAGAAAGAGTTTATGAGCTCGATAAAATACATGGCAAAATCGCACTAAGTATATGCGCCATACCGTCTAGAAATACATGCAGTCCAGAATTCAATGATTATGTCGAGGAACTGGCAGGTGTTTGAGGTATCCAGGGATCAGAGCATGAGATTAAAGAAAACTGGTGTTCGATCTACGGCGTAGAATAGATGACAGGAGGAATAGATTCACCTAAAGGATGAATTTCAGTTTTTAATTGAATATGTCCTAATTCCTCATGATCAATTTCTAAAACTATAGGATGAATTGCCCAACCATATTTTGGCTCGTTTGGGAATGGAACAATTTCAATAAATTCTGAATCAGAAAATGTTTTTTGGAATGTTTCATCCATGCCAAGAATTTCCATTACAACATTAGTTGTTTTTTGAGATTTGTCAAAGAATGAAATTTCAACATGACCAGTGTCATAGTAAACCGCATCTACTTGAAATGTTTGACGTAAGGTATCTTTATCATCAGACGCACCTCCAGTCAAAAACACAATTGCCAATACAGTAAAAACTCCCAAGAAAATAGGAGGACCTAGTTTTTTAGCCATCTTTGAATTCTTTTCTCATACGTCTAAGGAATTTTGAGTTTATTCTAATTCTCTCCAGTGTTTGAGATTGAGTACGTTCAGTTCCAGGAGTAGGATTCTTTTTGAAAAATATTTTAATTTCTTTTTCCATGGAATCATCTGCAACCAATGTAATGCTTGCTACAATTCGATTAAAGAGAGGATTTCCATGTCCAACTTTTTTATTAATTTTTTTCCAATTTTTCTTCAACCAAGACCACAAAACTTGGTCACCGTATGGATTTGCAGCGACTCTCATAATGGGTAATTGCATATTTTGTGAACGGACTTGAGCAGTTTGAGAGAAATCAAGTGATTTTATTAGGAATTTTTTATCTTTAAAGCCACATAAAGCACCCAAGAATCGAAGTTTCTCCTCCATAGTTTTAGCATTCTTGTATAGTTTTGTTAGTTCTGCATGAGTTTTTGAATTTCCATTCCATGCAGCAATAGAAAGGATCGGTTCTACTAAATCAGGAGAAATGGAACCAGGAGATTTTAAGAATTTTTTATATCTTTTCAATGCTTCATCAGTGACTTCATCATCATTCATTTTACCTAAAACAGAAATTGCAAATCCACGTAGTAGAGCATCAGTGTGTTTATCAGATTTTCGTGGTTCCCATCCTAAATTAAATAAAATTTTTCTAAAGTAATTTACTGCATATCCACGAATTTCTTCTGCAAATGGTTCATCAAATGCACGGAAATACAATGATGCCAAGTTATGTGCAACATTAACAGAAGCAAGATAACTATCCTCATCAAAATAAGCATCTGAAAAGTCCAGATAATTTCTAACTTGTTCATCACCTGAAACACATAATGAAAACAAATCATTTTGAATGGCCCATCTATCGATTGCAGGTATACGTTTTTCATCTACCATCATTTTCAAATCAAGTAAAATACCTTCATCGTATTTTACTCGATAGAATCCTTTGCGTCCATAATTTGCAACAAATCCCAAAGTATTCTTCGGAAGTTTAACAGACATAGATTTTGTAGTGAATAGTTTTTGAGAAATCTCAGATTCTAACCCTAAAGACATAGGGATAGACCACAATCCCTTGCTGAATTTTTTATCAGGTTCAAGAAGATATCTTTTCTGTTTTAATTTCAAATTATTTCCGTCTTGGGTAATTTCAACTAGAGGGAATCCAGGCTGTTTTAGCCATGTATTCACCATTGAGGACACAGGCATTTTAGATGCCTTTCCTATTGCATTCCACAAATCTTGACCCTGTGCATTTTGATATTTAAAATCAGACAAATATTTTTTCAAACCTTTTTGGAAATTGGGTTCGCCAACATAATGTTCAAGCATTCGAAGAACACACCCACCTTTATCATAAGAAATTGCATCAAAAATCTCACGAATTTCTGCAGGAGAATTTACTTGTACATCAATTGGGTGAGTTGTTTTAAGTGAATCAAGGCCCATTGCAACATTCATTGCATCTTCAACAAACTGATTCCACAAATCCCATTCAGGATAGAATTTATCAACAAATTTTGTGGCCATAAAAGTTGCAAAACTCTCATTCAACCACAAATCATTCCACCACTTCATAGTTACAAGATTTCCAAACCACTGATGAGCAATTTCATGTGAAATTACTTCAGCGATAAATTGCTTGGTTCTAGTAGAAGATGTTTTAGGATCATATAGTAAAATAGTCTCTCTGAATGTAATTGCACCCCAGTTCTCCATGGCTCCGGCTGCAAAGTCAGGAACTGCAATCAAGTCTAGTTTAGGTAAAGGATACTTTATTCCAAAATATTTTTCATAAGATGTAAGAAGTTTCTTTCCCAAATCTAAAGAAAATTTTCCTTTTGATTTGTTACCCTTTGTTGTAATGACTCTAATCTGTATTTTACCAACTTTTCCTGTAAGATATTCAAACTCTCCAACTCCAAGATAAATCAAATATGTTGACATTATTGGGGTTTTTGAAAAATTATACAGCGTTTTGTTTCCAATTTTTTTCTTTGATTTAATTGGCATGTTTGAAATTGCAGTGAATTTGTTATCTGCAATTATGGATATTTCAAATGTAGCCTTTGCTTCAGGTTCATCCCAGCATGGGAAGGCACGTCGAGCATCTGCTGCTTCAAATTGAGTAGTAGCAAGATATTTGGTTTTTCCATTTTGAACATATTGACTACGATAAAATCCTAATAACCTATCATTTAGAATTCCTTGAAATTTTAAATCAATAGTAATTTTACCTTTAATTTTTTCAGATAATTTGATACTCAATTCTTCTTTTTTCTCATCAGTTTTTGGAGAAGATTCGATGATTTTTCCTTTTGACTTTACTTGACATGAAATAATCTTAAGTTCAGCACAATGCATGGTGATGAGGTTTGTAGACTCTTTACAATCTGCAGTAATAGATTCTAACCCATGAAATGTGAATTTTTTTAGATCAGGTTCAAAAGTCAATTGGTAATTAATGGGATGTACATCCATAATTCTGGTATTTTGGTTACACTTTAAGTAGATTTTCTATTTCAAATTAAATCCATGGATCAGATTTTTCATCCCAAGTAATTGCACTGATTTCATTATCAGTTAATGTATCACTATTTTTAATGAAAGCAAGCAGACACTCATCAGAGCAATGAGTCATCTCTGAATTTTTCATGAATTTTTCACAATTTTTACAATATAATCCCATATCTCAAATGAACTAATTCATCAATTCATTTTAAAATGAAATACGATTGTCAGATTTGAGAAACAGATTTTCAACCACTCCGGGTATCAACTTTATATTCATACTACTTCAGATATTGGTATAATTGTCACCCACAATAAAACGCCAACAGCATCCTACAAAAAAAGAAAAAACACGCAGTGTAACTTATCGTCTTCCGGTGAAATTAATTGAGGAGATTGAAACTGAGGCGATGAACAAAAATATTTCTCACAATGTAATGGCAAGACAAATTTTAGAAAAATATGTGCAATGGGATAGATTTGCATCTAAGATTGGAATGATTCCAGTACCAAAGAAAATTTTAGACACATTAGGGATTGAGATGACTGCCAAAGAAATTAATGAAATTATCAACGTAATAAAACCAGTAATCAAAGACACGGTGTTATTTATCAAGGGAAAATATGATTTGAAAAGATGCATTGAAACACTAGAGGACTATATGCGAGCATCAGGTATGAAATCAGATCATAGGATTGAGGGGGAATTACATCATTTCATCATTCAGCATGAATTAGGAGGCAACTGGTCAATATTTACAGAACAGTTACTACAAGAAATATTCAAAGAGTTTTTGCCAGATTCAAAAATGAAATGCCAAACCACAGAATCAACAGTTATTGCAACTATTGCACTTGGAGGAGATTTTAGCGAGCATGAGTACTAGAAAAAGATTGCAGATTAATTTGGGTTAAAAATTACATCTACATCAATTTTCCCATCATGAAAACTAGTATTGACTGCCTTGATTTTACTCTTGTACAAAAATAACCTCTTTCCTTCATCAGTGATTACCCCTGATGTTCTAATCATTTTTGAATCATGTAATTGTTGAATTCTCCTATAAACAGTGCTTAGAGGAATTATTTTTTCTCTAGATACCTCTATTGCAGATTTAGGAGTATCCATTATTGCTTCTAAAATAGATCTACAGTATTTGTCAGAAAGAATTTCAAGAAAAGATTCTTTTCTTTCTGGTTCTTCAATTTTTAGTTGATTAATCACTTGCATAATCTAACTAAGGTAAAATTATGATATAATGCCTAAGAAGACACATGTGTGCACTGCACTTGAAAAATATTATTTTATTGCTTGATCAGCTTTTAATCCCTTGTAACGATTTCTAATTGTTACTTCAGTTACACCTGCAGCTTCTGCAAGATCCCGTTGAGTAATTGATACACCGTTCTTTACACATGATAGATAAAGTGCTGTTGCTGCAAGTCCCATAGGATCTTTTCCTGCAGATTCTTTACGCTCTTGTGCCTCTTTGAGTACTTTGACTGCATATCGTTTAGTTTTTTCAGATATCTCAAGTTTGCTAGATATTCTAGCAATACATTGGATAGAATCAACAACAGGCATTTTTAGTTCTAATTCATGGTGCAGTAATCTGTAACATCGTGCAATATCTTTTCGTTTAACATTTGCTGCATCTGCAACATCTTTTAGAGTTCTAGGAGTTTCTGTATCTCTACATGCTGCATATAGTGATGCTGCAATCATTGCAGAAATGGATCTTCCACGAACTAATTTTTTCTCTAATGCTTTTCTGTAAATGTATGCTGCTTTCTCTAAAACATTTGCAGGAATTGAAACTTTATCTTTTAATTTATTTAAATCACTAAGGGCTTGTCTCAAATTTCTATCGACAGGTGCATGAACTTGACTTCTACTATCCCATGTTCTTAGTCTCTCAATGGTACTCTTCATAGATGTTGAAAGTGGTTTGCCAGATGCATCTTTGTTTAGCGGATTAATTACAGTGGACAATCCCATGTCATGTATCATTAGAGATGAAGGTGCACCAGTTCTTGCAGGATCTGCTCCACCATCTTTTTGGAATGATCTCCATTCAGGACCAGATTCTTGAGACTTTCCATCTATAACATATCCACACTTTCCACAAAATTGTTCACCAGTTACTTCATCAGATAAAATAGAATTTTTTCCACAACGTGCACAAGATGGAGTATCCATTAGAAACCCACCCTAGTATTTTTAAAAATCATAATTGAAACAATAGAGGTATCAACATAATCAAACATGATTTAGAAGTAATTCTCATCTATAAGAAGGATGAGTATTTTCACCAAGGAAGACAGAAGGTTTCAAACTATACAACTACAGTAATCTCAGGGGCAGACATACCGCCATATCCAGGATCTATAGTTTGTTTAGGATTTAGAGAAGTATCATGATGACATGCTTTGTTACAAACAGGACAGAATTTTCTATCAAGTACGATACATTGACAGATATGATTTTTCACATAGGCTTGAGCGGCTTGATTCCATTCCCCAGTGCCATTGCAATATACACAGATATTTGTAGATGATGAACCTACACCTTTGCAAAAATCACAAACATCTTCAGTCATACCTTATCTTCACTATTGGGGGTTGAATCAATATATTTGAAGAGGTAAAAAATTGCAAATCAAATAAACCTTTTAAAATATCCCAAATTCAACTATAATCATGAAGCAAAAAGCAGCATCACGAAGCATCAAAATTTTAGTAGCCAAATTAGGATTAGACGGTCACGATAGAGGTGCCCTAGTATTATGTAGAGCATTCAGAGATGCAGGAATGGAAGTAATCTATTCAGGTCTTTTTGCCACACCAGATAGAATTGCACAAATTGCAGAAGATGAAGATGTAGATGCAATAGCAATGAGTTTGCTAAATGGTGCACATGGAACACTGTTCCCAAGAGTAGTCAAGACACTAAAAAAGAAAGGAATCAAAGACGTGTTAATAGTTGGAGGAGGAGTGATTCCGGATATAGATCATAATGATCTTGTAAAAGCAGGAGTCGATCATGTGTTTGGTCCAGGTACACCGTTACCAACAATCATTGATCATATTACAACTGGCGTATCTAAATTAAGAAAAATATAAGAAAAAAGATTATTCTGTGGAATCAGGCCACATCATTTTACGCATTTCTTTACCAACTTTTTCAATTTGGTGTTCGTCATATACTTTCATGTGTTTGTCAAATGCATCTTTACCATTTTTCTGATATTCAGAAATCCACTCGCTGTTGAATGTACCATCTTGAATCATGGTGAGAACTTTTTTCATATTCTCTTTGTTTGTAGAATCCATAACCATTGGTCCACGTGTTAGTCCACCATATCTGGCAGTTTCACTTACACGTCTCCACATTCCATTAATTCCATATCTCTGAATCATATCTACAATGAGTTTAAGTTCATGTAAAACTTCAAAGTATGCAATTTCAGGTTGATATCCTGCTTCAACAAGAGTTTCAAATGCATTTGTAACCATAGAAGCTGCTCCACCACAAAGGTCAGCTTGTTCACCAAACCAATCAGTTTCCACTTCTTCTTTGAAAGCAGTTTTGATTAATCCAGCTCTTGCGCTACCAATTGCTTTTGCAATTCCCAATGTTCTATCCCAAGCTTTTCCTGTAAAATCTTGTTCAACTGCAACAATTGCAGGAGTTCCAAAATTATTAAGATATGTTTCTCGGACTTTAGAACCAGGTCCCTTTGGTGCAACCATGATTAAATCAACGTTGCTTGGTGCTTCAATCCATTTCCAATAGATTGCAGCTGCATGAGAAAATGACAATGCTTTTCCTTCTGAAAGATTTGGTCCGATTTCATCTTTGTATACTTGACCTTGAATCATGTCAGGAATCAATATGTGTACAACGTCTGCTTGTTTTGTTGCATCTGCAACAGACATTACTTTGTGACCATCAGCTTCTGCCTTTTTCCAGCTGTTACCGCCTTCTTTAAGACCAATTATTACATTAAGACCAGAGTCTTTCATGTTATTTGCTTGTGCATCACCTTGAATTCCATAACCAATTACAGCGATTGTTTGATCTTTAATTGGATCAAGACTGATATCGGCATCTTTCCATGTTTTTGCCATGATTCTAGGAAAAATATTGCAAATATTAACTATAGAATCTAAATTTCAATTATTTTATCACATGAACGACATTTGACAGTAACCTTCTCACCTGCAAGTCTAATGAATCTCTTTGAACCGCATTTTGGGCAAATAGGACATGAACGTGCAGGTTCCATAATTCAATTATAATTTTTGATTTAATTAAACCAGTCTATTTGATAGTGCCACTACCAAGGATTCGAATTGTTGTAGATTCAGGTTTTAGAACAACTGCAACTTGGCCCTTTTTGCAAACGATTGATTTTTCAAATGTTAGTTTAAGCGGAGAAATAGAGGAGAATTTTGCAGCTTTAATTTGTAAACCAATACTGACTAGACAGCCTTGATTTTCTGCAATGTCACTTTTGTAAAATGGACTCTTTTGAAAATCAAGTTCAATTTCAGTTTTAACATCAACTGCACCTTCTACTGAAATAACATCTCCACGACTAACTTCATCCGGTTTTGCACCCTTGACTGCCAATCCAACTCTTGCAGGACAAATGGATTCAGATACAGGATCATCATGCATTTGAATTGATTTTATTAAAACATCAATTCCTGCAGGATATAATTTCAAATTATCATATTGTTTTACAGTTCCATTTGTCACCTTACCTAAAATCACAGTTCCAACACCTTTCACATCAAAACAATGATCAATTAATAATTCAGAAGGATCATCATTGGTGATAGGTTCCAGTTTATCCATCTCTTCTTTAATTTTATCTTGTTCAACTTTGATGTAGTTTTCTACTACTGTTCCTTTAATCATCATCTCTAATTTTGATTCATCAACATCAAAAGTATGAGATAAAATCCCCTTTTCTTTTTTCAAGGAATCAAGTGCAATGATTTGCTCACCAGTAAATTTATCTAATTTATCAACATGAAATATCACATATTCTGCCAAATTAATTGCCTGAAAGAGCGGCTGGATTTTATCAGGGAATCCATTAGGAATTACCCATGTTTTGATAATGTCTGACTCTTTTCTATCATAAAGAGTAAGATCAGATTCGGTGCCTTTTTTTCCAAACTCAGATGCAATATCTTGTTTACCTAAAACAACAAAATTTATCGATTGTACCACAATGATTTGCTAAAAATAGACTTTATGAAGTTTTGAAGATTCTAAATTTGATCAATGTTTGTGTTTTTTAATACAACTATCACAAAATTCTGAACCACATTGTTTACATGAAATTAATTGTCCTGGTCGATATCCAGTAAAGCAATCATCGCATGCAGTTCCATTCATAGATATTTTTGGAATTCCTACTCTAAAAATGATTCTAGACTCTAACAAGGGTATTCAGAAAGATCTGTAGGCACATCATACTGTTCATCTAAAATATGTAGATGATATAGGATAGATTTGTTATTAGATGAGCCCATACTTGTTGTCATGATAAGTATGAATTTCATTTTTGGTATAAAATACTAACGTACGAATCATACTAGACTCACACGTTCATCAAATTAAGGGTAAGAATTCAAAACTTGAGCATAACTTGCAAAACGATGATTTTTAGGCTTTACTAATTTTTGGTGATATTTTTTCACAGGTTTTCCAATTGCACCATTTAGACCAAGTGGACCTTTAACATATTTCTCCTTGTTTGCCCAAAGAAGAACTTCATCTTTTGGGGCATAGTGATTTACTATTTTTGAGTTAACTATTGTTTGAAGGATCATCCCATATTTTTTTGAAGATGGAACATCTTCAGTAATTGATGCACCAAAAAAATATACAGCCTCTACAATTCCAATATTTTGTTTCTTTTTTGCAAGATATTCCAAAGTGCTCAAAATTACCTGTGAACCTAAAGAATGACCCATTAATCTAATCTTTGTTTTAGGACTAGTGGTTTTGAAATCTTCAATAAATTTTCCAAGATTTCTTCCATTTTTTATTGCAATTTTTTGACCAACTGCAAGCGCATGTTTTGCATGTTTAATTAAATGTGCACCAGTTGTGTTTGAATCATAACTATAACCAATTACTGGATGAGTATATCCTAATTTACGTAATTGTTTTTTAGCTAGAACAACTTTAGCAATAGCTCCTGCATTATCATTTCTTAAACCATGAATCATAATAGTGATTTCTTGAGAATTGTTTAATTTTTTAAAATCATTTTTGGGGTATGTGTAATATGAATTATTTTTTAGAGTTGCTCCACTTGAAAGATCATAGTAACCTCTTGTAGAAATTCGTGGAATAGACTTCATGATTATTCAGAAGGTCCCAATTGACTTTTGTGTTTTTCAATATCAGACTCTTCAACTTTAACAAATATTGGAGATGCATCACCTAGCAGATGATTTGGTGAAATTCCAAGTATGGACATATCACTCCACGACGATTTGTTAATTTCACCATCCAATCCCAATTGTTCCCAAATTTTTTGTGAAGATTTAGGCAAGAAAGGGAAAAGTGCTATAGATAACGCTCGTGCAGCATTTACTGAAAGATACACACAATTTGCAGTCCCAGGCCCTTTTTTCCAAGGTTCTTTGTGCTGGAAATATTGATTAAAAAATGATGAAAACTCCATAATTCTTTTCAAAGCCCTATCAAGATGGTTTTGTTCCATGAGTTCACTCAAATCAGTTGCAAAGTTTTTAATTTTTTGTTCAGCTTCAGAATCTTTTTCATCAAATGAATCAGGCTCTGGGACTTTTCCATCAAATGCTTTTTTTGTAAAACCAAGTGCTCTATTTACAAAATTTCCTAGATTTCCAATCAATTCAGAATTAATTCTTGTTGTGAAATCATCCCAATCAAAATTCAGATCATCTTGAGAGTACGGATTAATAGATACAAGATAAAATCTAAGATAGTCTGCAGGATAGTATTCTAAAAATTGTTTTAGTCCAATATACCAATTCCTGCTTTTTGAAATTTTCTTTGATTGTAAAGTCAAATGCCCACGAGTTGGAATGTAATCTGGAAGTTTGTATTCTGAATTAATTCCTAATCTCATTGCAGGTAAGAAAAGATAGTGATGATATACAATATCTTTTCCTATAAAATGGTAAATGTCAGCAGAATTCCAAAATTCTTTTCCATCAATTCCTTTATCGTTAAGGAATTTTAATGCAGTTGAAATGTATGCCAGGTGATTATCAAACCAACCATAGAATACCTTGCCTTCTGCACCATCAATGGGTACTGGTACACCCCAAGGGATATCTCGCGTGATATCCCAATCAATTAGTCCAGATTTGATCCAATTCTGAACATATTTTTTTACATCTTTTTGTAAATGAGGTGCCTCATCCAACCATTTAGCTAGTGATTCACTAAAGTTTTTGAGTTTGAAAAAATAATGTTTAGTTTTTTCTTTTGTGGGGGTTGCTCCACATAATGAGCATTTTGGATCTGTAATTTCTTCAGGTACACGTCCACAACTCTCACAAAGATCAGAATATTGATCATCTGCCTTACAGTAAGGACATATGCCTTTCACATATCTGTCAGGTAGGAATTTTTTATCATTATTGCAATAAAATTGAATTATTTCTTTTTCATAAATATGACCAGAATCATTTAATTTTTTAAAAACATCTTGAACAAAGGAAATATTTTCAGTAGAACTAGTTTTGTAAAAATAGTCAAATTCAATATTGAATGCTGAAAAATCCTCATAATCACGCTTATTCCAGTGTGCCACATATTCAGTAGGAGTTTTTCCTTCTTTTTCAGATTGAATTAGAATAGGAGTGCCAAAATCATCAGATGCACAAACATAGTAAGCTTCAACACCATTCATTTTTAAAAATCTAGTAGTTACATCAGCTGGAAGATAAGTAGATGCAACATGTCCTAAATGAATTTCGCCATTTGCATATGGCAATGCACTTGTGATTATAGCTTTTTTGTTCATTTGATATTATTTAATGACTGAAGTGAGGTTAAGAAGTTTACCAGTTATTTGCGTATTTTACTTGCTCAGGAGTTAATTTGTCAATTTTAACATCCATTGCCTTTAGAGCATCAACTGCAATTTGTTGATCAATTTCCTCAGGGACATCGATGATTTTGTTTTCCATTTTTTTATGGTTTTTAAGAATATACAAAACAGAAAGTATTTGATTTGAAAATGATTGTGCCATAACTTCAGGAGGATGTCCTTCTGCAGCAACCAAATTTGCAAGACGACCTTGTCCAATAAGATATACAATTTTTCCATTGCTCAAAGTACATTCATCAAGGTTGGGTCTTACCTCTTTAACGGATTTTGAAGATTTTAACAAAAATTTACTGTCAATTTCAACATCAAAGTGACCAACATTACCCATAATTGCACCAGATTTCATTTTCATGATGTGTTCTTTTCTAATTACACTAGTCATTCCAGTACATGTGACAAACATGTCACCAATCTTTGCAGCTTCACTCATTGGCATTACTTCAAATCCATCCATGTGTGCTTCAAGAGCTTTGATAGGATCTACTTCAGTTACAATAACTTTAGAACCCATTCCATTAAATCTAGATGCAACACCACGACCTACCCATCCATAACCAATAACTACAACACGTTTTGATGCCATAAGCAGATTCATTGCACGAAGATAACCATCAATTGTGCTCTGACCGGTTCCGTATCTATTATCAAACATGTGCTTCGTATATGCTTCATTAACTAGAATAACAGGATAACGTAATTTTCCTTGGTTTTCTACAGCTCTGATTCTTGTAACACCTGCAGTGGTTTCTTCAGTTGCCCCAAGTATTTCCATGTCTTTAAATCGTTTATCAAAATGTGCTTTGATGTTCATATCAGCACCATCATCAGTAAGAATAGTTGGTTTGTGTTTTAGAACTTGATCAATACACCAATCATAATCTTTTACAGATTGTCCATGCCAGGAATAAACATTGATTCCTTGAGAGGCCAAAAATGCTGCAATATCATCTTGAGTAGTAAGAGGATTTCCACCACAACATGCAACTGTAGCTCCTAATTCTTTAGCACCCATTAGTAAAACGGATGTTTCCTTAGTAATGTGAAGACAAAATCCAAGGGTGATTCCCTTTAGAGGTTTTGATTTTTTATATCGATTAATAGTATTATCAAGAATTTGCATATGAGATCGAGCCCATTCGTAAGATAATTTACCATCTTTGATCAATTTTGGACTAGACTTTACTTTACTCAATAAATTCACCCAACCTGTTGGCTATAAAATTCTATCATGCGAATGTAAATAAATGACAAAGATATCAGAGATTTATTGACTTGGAAGAAAATTGCAGATAAAGGTGCAGTAGCTGCAGGTAAAGGTAAAGCTTTCAAAGTAGATGGAAAGCAAATTGCAGTTTTCAATCAAGATGGATATCATGCAATGGATGATCTTTGTGTACATCAAGATGGTTCTATTGCACCAGGAAAATTAGACGGAGATATTGTGGAATGCCCATTACATTTTTGGCATTATAATATCAAAACAGGACAATTGACTGATTATCTCAAAGATGTCAAACTTGAAACATACCCAGTACAAGCTAGAGATGACGGAATCTATATCGACATATAATTAGGAAATATCACTGTAAATTCAAAAAAATACAACCAATTTTTGGTCACCATTTGTGTAATGTGAAAACATGACAAAATAGAACAAATTCCACAAATGGAAGGTTTGAGCATTTCTTTTATATCTAAAAATAGACAATGAATTATGCAAAGTAAGATTGTTCTCTCAGCATTATTAGCAATTCTAGTAGTAGGTATCTCACAATTTGCATTTGCAGAAGAACTAGAGAAAACAACATACGTTGAAGTAGATGAAGAGAAATTTCAACAACCAAGTTCAAAATATAATTATCAAGAAATTGTTTTCTTAGGATTTGTTGAAGACTATTCAAGAGGGGAACAAGTTACAATTACAATAATTTCTCCGGATGAATCAGAAAAGGAAATTAACACCTATGCATCTAAGAAAGGAGAAATCTATACCATCATGCATATTACAAATGAATCACAAATTGGAGTTCATCAAGTAATCCTACAGTACAAAAATGTCGAAATAGCATCAACAACATTTGAGATTTTAGAAAACAGTTAAGATCATTACAAAGTATAATATTTTGACTAGAAAGCAGCAAAAGAGAAGGGAATCCCTTCCCCAGTGCTAGGTATGGGTTATGTTGGGCACAGATAATTCTGTAATAATATTACATCAACAAAGTATATGGAATATTGTTTGTTCAAAATAAAATACATAATGGGTTTTTTATACAAAAGATACAATTTCAAGTGTAAATTAAGCAGTTTAGAATCATGTCAGAATGTATCAGAAAATTCATGATTGTGTTCATCATCGGTGTTATTGTGATTGTTATCGGTATTGCCACATCATTACTTGTAGTGGTTCTGTTAGGCGGTTTGTTGGCAGGAGTTTCAGGATTGATAATAGTAGTTAGTATAGTGGCTAATTGGGAATAACATATGGATTACATCTGTAAAAAATGCGGGACATCTTGTAGAAGTTCTAGAGGAGTCGGTAAAAATTACAAACTCTGTGATAGATGTGATAAAATAAGACAGAAAGAGAGTAAGAAATAATCTAGCAGATTAATTCTAAAAAAATCCAAGAAATTTATCAAAATGAACTAGAATTATCAGAGCATCACACCATTTTAATCCCAAAAACAGACTCGGATTAGATATTAGGAATAAGTTTTATTCTCACACATTCCCAAAAACAATTGTTGAATCAAGAAATAGTAAATGAAATTAAAAATCAAGATTATTCAAAAATTACTGAGAACATAGAGAATTTTCTATCGGAGGAAATAGAAAAAAATCAATCAAAAGGAGTTATTTTAGGATTAAGTGGAGGGATAGACTCTGCAGTAATAGCTTACATTTGTAAGAGAAAACTACAAGATAAAACGCTTGCACTAATAATGCCAGATACATCAATCACTCCCAAATCAGAAACAGAAGATGCACTCAAAATGATTTCATTGACAGGGATTGAGTACAAGTTAATAGATATCAAACCAATCATAAACGAATATTCAATGTATTTAGAACCAAATGAAAAAGCTAGAGGGAATCTAAGAGCTAGAGTGAGAACAAACATACTATACTATTATGCTAATGCAAAAAACTATCTCGTTTTAGGATCAAGTGATAAAAGTGAATTCAACATAGGATATTTTACAAAATTTGGTGATGGCGCATCAGATATCACACCAATAGTTTCATTATACAAACTACAAGTAAGAGAAATTGCTAAACATCTAGGAGTGCCAGACAATATTATTTCCAAAAAAAGCAGTCCACATCTTTGGAAAGACCATGAGGCAGAAGAGGAATTAGGAACACAGTACGAAGAAATAGATTCTATTTTGTATTGTATGTTAGAGAAAAAATTGTCAATTGATGAAATAGAGAAAAACACTAGGATTTCACGAATTACTATAGAAAAAATTAAACAATTACACATAAACAGTGAACATAAAAGATTGCAACCCCAGAAACCAAATAGAGAATAGAATGAAGCTGTTAGACACATTATCCAAAGCAGAACAAGAGGTAGACATTTCAAAAAATGTCAAAATTTACCTCTGTGGAGTTACAGTATATGATGAATCTCACATAGGTCATGCAAGAACAATAATAGTATTTGACGTACTACGAAAATATCTTGAAAGCAAAGGAATTGAAATTGAATTTATTCAAAATTTTACAGACGTAGATGACAAAATAATTAATCGTGCAACGACTGAAAATAAAACAGCTGAAGAGATCAGCACAAAATACATTGAGAACTATTTTAACGATTTTGACGGATTAAATGTAAAACGTGCAACAAATTATCCAAAAGCAACAGAACACATTGAAGATATTATAAAATTTATTGAGAAATTAATTGGAAAAAATATTGCATATGCAACAAAAAATGGAGTATATTTTTCAGTATCAAAATTTCCAGAATATGGAAAATTATCTAAAAAGAAAATTGATGAGCTTCAATCAGGGGCAAGAATAGAAGTAGATAAGGAGAAAAAAGATCCCCTAGATTTTGCAGTGTGGAAATTATCAGATAAAGAGCCAACATGGGACAGCCCATGGGGCAAAGGACGTCCAGGGTGGCACATAGAATGTTCAGCCATGAGTATAAAGTATCTAGGAGAAAATTTTGACATTCATGGCGGCGGACGAGATTTAATTTTCCCACATCATGAAAATGAAATTGCACAATCTGAATCTTGTACAGGAGTTCAATTTGCAAAAATTTGGATGCATGTTGGAATGGTTACCATTGATGGAGAAAAAATGTCAAAATCAATTGGAAATGTAAAATCAATTAAACATGTATTAGAAAACTGGGGACCAAACATAATTAGATTATTCTGTTTATCAGGACACTATTCAAAACCAATAGATTATTCCGAGGAATTATTAAAAGAGAATCTTACAAAATGGAGACAAGTAGAAACTTGTCATTATGAATTAATTCATGCTAATAATGAAAAGAGTGAAGAGATTAATGAATTTGTCAGCAAAACAGGCATGGAATTTGATACTGCTTTGAATAGGGACTTTAACACACACTTGGCATTATCTTCATTTTTTCAGTTAGTAAAAGAAACTAACAGATTGGCTGCTGAAGAAAAACTTGGGATAAATAATTCTAAAATAATCAAAGAGGAACTAAAAAGAATGTTAGAGATACTAGGATTAGAAATTCCTAAAATAACAGATGATCAAAAAGAAGAAATTGACAAATTGATCATAGACAGAGAGAAAGCAAGAAGCGAAAAACAATTTGAAGATGCAGATAAAATCAGAGACAAACTAAACGAAATGAATATTGAATTAATTGATCATAAAGGAAAAACAATTTGGATGCGTAAAGAAATTATCAATGCAGAAAAATAAAATTAGGTATTACTAATTAGTTTACACTAACATTAATCATGCCTAGAAAAATTAGGAGAGTCTAATTAGGAGAATCTAATTTTCGTGTTGTTTAATAGAAGAAAAAAATAATACAATACATGAATGCATGGAATAAATTTTGGCAATGGTATGAAAATAAAATATTAGGAAGTGTTGTTTTAATTGCAATCATACAATTCATTCAAGTTCCACATATGATATGGAATGCAGATATCATGTTAGAAGCAGGGATTGTATCTAGAGTGCATCCAGTAATTGACTGGTTTTTGTATGGAGTAGATCTAATTGAAATTGTTTCAATAATCAATGTTGGAATGATAATGTTCAGTTTGATCAAAAAGAAAAGAGCAGAGAAAAAACAACTTCAAAAAACAGCATAACTACTCTTTTGCTTTCCAAATAACACGTTGAGGGAATGGGATTTCAATTCCTGCAGCATCAAGAGCATTTTTAGCAACTTTAAGCAACTTAGGGCCTACTTGGTCCCAATCATCTCTAGGATACCACACCAAAATTTCAATATTTACGCTTGAATCAGCCAATTCTTTTATTCTAAATTCAGGTTTTGGCAATGTCAAAACAAAAGGCATTGAAGAACGAATTTCTTTTTCAAGAACTGAAATTGCACCGTCAATATCTTCCCTATATGCAATTCCAATTATTCCTTCTGAACGTCTAACCGGAGTTGAGCTTAAGGAGCGTATATTGGAAGTAAAAAAGGATTCATTTGGAACTCTCAAAATAGTCCCATCGAATTTTTTTACTCGAACAGAAAAAGTACCAATATCTAAAAGAGTTCCAGATATTTCAGTTCCAGGGATTTCAATCTTATCTCCTTGTTTAACTGGTTTTTCAATCATTAAGAAAATTCCTGAAATTAGATTAGATACTACTGATTGTGTTGCAAATCCAATTATAATTCCAAAAATTCCTCCCGCTACAATCAATCCAGAAAAATCAACCCCAGTTGTAGAAGTAAAAACTAGGAAAGATAAGATGATAATTCCAAAGTAAATTAGTTTACTAAAATTTTTAGCAGAATCTTGAGGTAATTTGGGGGCATAATACTTTGAAAAAAGTAATCGTGTAGTTCTAGCAATAATTATTCCAACGCCCATAATTATTCCTCCAAATAATAATGAAAGAACAGTTAATCCTCCAGTAATTTCAATTTCAGATAAAGGCTGTAAAAATTCAAAAACCAATCTATTCAACACCCATATCGATAGATTTAGTCTGTTCTGTTCGCTCATATGTTGGAGATTGTTTCCAATCAGTTTGAACTGTTAAAGATTTAGCATCAAGGATTTCCAGAGTTAGTTTTTTCTTTAGTACAGCTGTCAAAGAATCAAAGATTGTCTTTGAATTATTGTAATATAGGGAATGGCCAGAAATAGGAAAAACGAGATTAGATATAGTATATCCTTTGGATAAATCATTTTTAAGATTAATTTCCAATACACCATTAACATATGGAATTGATGAATCATGAGATTCAACAATGTCAGAATGAGCATATTTACACAAAGTTCCAGATTCAGGAGGCCCATATAGGCAAAATCTAGAATCCAGTGAGTTGCAAGTAAACCAATCTAGAGATTCAGGAACTCCATCATGAATTAAAAAAACACCAATTTCAATAGGGCAATTAATGAAAACAATTGCAGATGATCCACTAGAAAGAAAAATAGGAGATTCAAGATCTAAATACAAATAATTAGTTCTTCGAGCGGGGTGATTCAAAGGTCTAATCGGAGCTACTTCAATAGTAAGAATTGAAGAAGAAGTAGGGATTATTTTTTCAATCATTTTTTCTTCAGAGTCTATTTTATCATAAGAAAAAGTATTTTTGCCTATTTTTTTAATTCGAATAGTGACATTAGGAAAAGAAAGTTCAAGAAAGTCATCAATAGAATATTTCCCATAATTTGAATACTCTGATTCAACATCCACGTCACTCATAATTTTATGGTTCCACTAACTTGAATTTATTCTATCGTTTTTAGAGATCACATTATTTCAAAAAGAATTTGAATTTATATCAAAGCAATTATTTTAAAAAAAATCAGAAATTGTTTTTTGCCGAATTAATTCTACAATATTTCCATGTAACAGCCATTCTGATTTACTGATACTCATTTTGTTTGATGCCAAAGATAAAGCATGTTCAAAATCATCAGCAATCATAGGAGTTTGGTTCATGGCCTCACGTACACCTTCTCTAACTTGCCATACGCCAACAGGGATTGCATATTCAGGACGAATTTCACGTAAAATTACAACTCCTGCTTGAATTTTCTTCTCTTTAAGATACTCTAAGACACCTAATTTTGCTGCAAAATAGGCTCCAGCAATTGCAGGCGGATGATCAATTCCACGAGCATCCTCATAATCAGAACCAAATCCTAAAACCCCATTAGAATACCATGCTTCAATCATCTCATAGACCCATCGATGGGGAAACAATACAATAGTGAATATGTTTCCGAGATGTTCGTACGAGAAGATTCTATGTGAATCAATTAAAGAATAATCTAAAACGTCATCAGTGAGAGATTTGCAAATGATATCATCAGTTGCAGTAATACTCCATTTGGTAGGAACTAATTTTCTTTTCTGACCCAGCATTCCAATACTAAAACATTTTTGAATTTTAGAAATTTCAATTCCAGAATTATATAAATTCAAAACAGCATCTTGAGCTTTCAAATCTTTGTCATAGTATGTTTTTTCTAAAGATTTTACAGAAGATGAACCAGAGAACTTTGCTGTTTTTATTTCACCAATAGGACCAAAGGGAGCACTTTCACCATCTAAAGAAACATTGGACAATGTAGATTTTTGAAATATTAAATCAGAATCAATTGGTTTAGAAGACATTGTTAATTCTTGAAGACTTTCAATATAACGTCCATCTGTTTCTTTAATTCCAATTTTTTTAATGCCTCGAACAAGATTCAATCTAAAATTCACTATATCTTCTAATGATTTTCCTTTCCATTGTTCTGGACTATCAAGTAAGCTAGTGTCACCATGGATGGGAGGAACCATTGGACCCACAAAGACTTTGGGATAATTATGAGAACCAACAAAAACCGAGGGAGGACTACTACCACTGACAGAGTCAGAAGAAAATAGATTCCCATGTTTTGAAAGAGTCTCGTGCCATTTTGCTAAAATTGAACGTCTAATTTCCTGAGAGTCAGAAGACACGCATAATCATGCCTGAAATATGGCTATTAACTTGCCTATCTACCATAAAATCATCCAAATTTAGGATTATAATTTCAGTAAATGTGACAAAAACTATATTTTTGATTTCTTTTTTAATTTATTTTGATCTAGAAGAAAATTTATTTTTTTCTCTAATTTTTCAATGGTATTCTTTTGTTGTTTAAGATCTTTTTTCATTTTTTTGATATTCTCATTTTGTTGCTTATCGGTTAATTCTGACAATAATTTTTTAAATTAAATCTGTCATCTAACTGTTTCTAGATATTTGATGAGTTAAAATTTATTTTTCATTTATCTAGAAAATAACCTTGTCAGGAATGATTTCTTTTTTCTTATAGTCGGGGATGTTTTTATTGCCTTTAATCTTTGTTTATCTATGATCTCATCGAGATCTTCATCAGAAATTAATGTCTTTGGATAATTTTTCTTTGGCTCAGTTGTTTTAACGGTGCTTCCTTGCAGTTTCTGTATCTTGTCTTCTAGTTGTTTATTCATGGATTCTAAATATGCCTTGTCTGTTTTGTAAATTGGTTTGTTCTTTTCTATGCATTCTATAATGAATCTCAATCTACCCTGATCCCACATTCCGGTGTTTAGAAGATCTATTGCTATTTTTTTATAATCTGAAGTCAATTTTTTACCTGATTAAAAATTACTAATAATCCTTTCATTTTTGTATGTCATAATCAATTACCGGAAATCAAATCCCATAAAAACCCCAAAATTTTTTTTATCATAATTTACATTACAAAAAAATAGTTAATGACATCACTGAAAAATCATTGACCTTAATCGAATCAAAATTTAGTCTAGAGTTATTAAATACATTCCACAATTTTCCAAAAAATCATTTAGAGTGAACTAGATATAAAACAGGATTTGAAAGTATGAATTTTATACATTTTAACACAACATTATAGAATTATTTCATTATCAATCATAATTTCATTAATCGACATTCTTGGAAAACCGTTTATTTTGTGCCTATTTTACCCTCAGTAAATAGGATTTTCTTGAGTAACTTGCCTAATTACAAAAATTGATGAGAGGTTAACAGTTAATGTTTAAGGGATTATTTCTCATCAAAAAGTATGACAGTGAAAAGAATTGTTTCATTTTTACCAAGTGCTACTGAATTATTATATGAGTTTGGCGTACAAGACGATCTATACGGTGTAACTCATGAATGTAAATATCCAAAAGATGCAACATCAAAGCCAAAAGTAATTAATTCTGTAATAAATTCAGACGAATTATCCAGTAAAGAAATTGATACAGTAACATGTCAATTGCTAAAGGATGGAAAAGATATTTTTGTATTAAACGAAGAAAATCTAAAAAATGCAAATCCAGATCTAATCATATCACAAGAAACATGTGAGGTCTGTGCAGCTTATACTAATCAGGTAAATAAAGCAGTTCAAATCCTACAAAAAAAACCATCATTGTTTTCAATGGATCCTCACAATATGGATGAAATTATTGGTTCAGTTACAGAATTAGGCAGAATAATTGATAAAAAAAATAAAGCTAAAGAAATTACAGAGTCACTATCAAAAAGAATCGAGAACATTAGAAAAAATCATAATTCCAAAGAGATCAAAGTTCTTGCAATAGAATGGATTGAACCATTTTTTACTGCAGGTCATTGGGTTCCAGAAATGATTGAAATTGCAGGAGGGATTAATATGATCAGTAAAACAGGAGAACACTCTAGAAGATTAGACATAGATGAGATTATGAATGCAAATCCAGATCTCATCGTCTTGATGCCTTGCGGTTTTGACACAGAGAGGACCATCAAAGAATATGAAAAATTTCTAAAAAATAACAAACAATGGAAAAATCTCAAAGCAGTAAAAAATAATCAAATTTTTGCAGTAGATGCAAATTCATTTTTCAGTAAACCAAGTATACGCACAATCGAAGGAATTGAAATTCTGGCAAAAATCATCCAACCTGAAATCTTTGAAGAGTTAACAGTGCCAGATAGATCATTTGCACATATTGAGAATGATTGATTCTAGGCACGTCTAGGTAGTTGTTATACCGCATAACATACAACTGGTTATCACCATTTTTGGGAATTATAATACATGACAAAAACATTTGCAGGAGACCAAAAAATAGACAGTTTGTTGAAAATGACAAATAATGTTTTGTATAAAATCAAAAATGAAATTCAATAAATAAACTATTTTTTTGCAGCACTAACAAGAGAGACAACATCCCTATCCCTTAACTGATAATCAGTAGGCAATCTCAAATTATATCTCAAATCTTTTCCATAAAGAAGGCCTTTTGTTAAATCAGAATGAATCTCTTTTGCAAGATCATTAATAGTTGCACCATCTTTTAACAAGATCAAATCGGGCAATACCCTTCCTTTTTTGTCTGCAAGGTTTTTTTCATCAGCTACTGGATAAATAGAATTCATTTTGAGTAGTTTGAAGACAGCCACATTAATTGCAAACTGTACTCCAGTTCTCATGTATTCACCCATAATTCCTTTTTTGATAAAATTTAATGCGTTGATTTGTTTTTCATTCAAGTCATCAGATTTTATAATTTCAAATGTTTCAGACCCAGGAGAATATTTAATTAATCCTTTTTGTTCTGCACGTCTTAAAACAAATTCACTATCACCACTAACTGGAATTACTATAGAATCATTATATCGTTCTCTTAATCTAGCAAAATTTTTGTCAGCACCTTCAACATCAACTTTATTTGCAACAATCAATGTAGGTTTTGATATTTTCCGTAAATGCGATGCAAATTTTTTACTATCAATCATATCAAAGTTATCAAAATCTTTTTCTTCGAGATGGGTTGCATGAAATGTTTCTCTAACATGAATTTTTGTGACGCCGATTCCACGATAAAGATCAGTGATGGCATCATCAACATCAGTTCCAGATTTAATTAATTTAGAAACCTTATCTCGATTACCTTCTAGAATTTTATGATACCACATGATCAGTTCTTCCTCTATATCTGCAAAATCAGATATCGGATCCCCAGTTCCAACTTCAGTAATTTTTCCAGAAGAATCAATTCCACCAGATGCGTCAACTACATGAAGTAGCGCATCAGATTGTGCAGCAATTGACAAAAACTGATTCCCAAGACCTTTACCTTTCCAAGCATCTTTAATGAGGCCAGGTAAATCGATTAACTCAATTGGAATGTACCTCCAACCATCAAGACATTTTGAATTATTTGGATTATCTTGAATTTTAAATTCAGGATGCACACATAGAGTGATTGCATGTGCAACTCCAGATACAGGAGACTTTGTAGTGAACGGGTATGATGAAATTTCTTCAGAAGACAGGGTAGCAGAATTGAAAAAGGTGGTCTTGCCAGTATTGGTTTTACCAATTAATCCTATCTTGATTGGCATGTAATTATGAACAGTTCAGAATATTTATCTCTGCCTAGGAATGATGAGATTTTTTTATTTTTTCTAATGTTTCCTGTAGTTCTTTAATTGCCCATTCAATATCAGAAAAATCTTCTTCAGAAAGAGATCCCTTCCACTTTTCTAAAACACTATTAGTGATTTCAGAACAACTGTATATCAAATTCCAGTAAGGATGATGTTCAGCAGTTGTGTATGAGAGTTCAGTTACGTCATTAAGACCATTTTGAGCTCTTGCTAAAGAAGTAATTTTCTCCCCAAATATTTTCACAATATCATTATCAAGATCTTTTTCAATTTTTAATGGAATGTTTTGATTTTCATATTTTTTAGCAAATTCTAATAAATCATGATAAAAATTTTCAAAATTAGCCATTACGACAATCTCTTATGTTCTGCTAACATACATCGATTAAAAATTACTTTAATTCCAGCTTGTGTGGCTAACTTTTCAGCTTCAGGATTATGAATTCCTTCTTGGAGCCAAATCACTTTAGGTTTTTTTTTAATTGCCTCTACAACAAATGGTAAGACCTGGTCTGAAGGTCTGAAAATATCAATGATGTCAATATCTCCATCAATTTCAGAGATGGAACTGTAACACTGTTTCCCCAATATTTCATCAGTTGTTGGATTTACAGGTGTTATATCATATCCATTTTCAGACAAATATTTTGGCACATAATGTGCAGCTTTTGAAGAATTTTTAGACATTCCCACTACCGCTACTTTGGTTAATGAAAGGATCACACTGATTTGTTGATCGGAAAAAGAATCTCGCTCCACAACGAAGATTGTATCAGGGTGAATATAATTTTTAAATCCCAAAAAGAACAAAGAATATTTTAAAAGCCAAGAAATAGAAATAGCATGAATGAAGAGCCAAAAGATCTCATTGTACTAGGTGCAATAAAACATGGAGTAAAGAAATTTGATAAAATTCAAAAAATGACAAAAATTGAACCTGAGGAATTAAATTTAATTTTAGAGCAGTTAGAAAAACGTGGATTTATCAACGCTAAAGAAAAAAAGGGACTTTTCGGGATGAAAGTAGAAATCACAGTTACCGACAAGGGATCCAATGAAGTCGATGAAAGAGTTCATGAATTGCAAACAAAATGGAATCAAATGTCACTATTATACAAAACAGGAGATAAGGAGAAATTAAAACAAGAAATGGAAGATAACAAATCATTCATCCCATCAATGATGTTCTTTGGAATAATGGATATGATGATGTTTTCAATGATGTTCAGCATGATGGGAATGGCAATGACAGATTATGTGGCTCCGGAAAAAATACCCGATACAGGGGATGGGAACATGGATGACGCAGGTATGGATGATGGAGGATTTGACTTTGATATCGGATTCTAGTGTGTGTTTTATAGTTGAGATAAAAAGAACACATAGTTGATTTACAATTCATTTGATAATCCAGGGTTAATCAAAGTACTAACATTTTTGCAAACTCACAATACAGAATATCTATCAGGTCAAGATTTGAGTGACGTATTAAGAATCAGTAGAGTGGCAGTTTGGAAACATATTAAAAAAATTCAAGAGTTAGGATACAATGTAGAATCAAAACAAAAGTTAGGATACAAATTAATTTCAAATTCAGAATTATTACTTCCATGGGAAATTACTTCAAATTTAAAAACAAAAATCATAGGTAAACGGGCATATTATTTTGATTCAATTGATTCAACTCAAAACCAGGCGTTAAAAATGGCTCAAGATGTTGCAAATGACGGTACAATAATAGTTGCAGCAAAACAAACAGGAGGGAAAGGAAGAGACGGAAGAAAGTGGATTTCACCTAAAGGCGGAATATGGATTTCAATAATACTGCATCCAAAATTTGATATTTCAATTACAACATTATTTCCAATTGCATCATCACTTGCATTATCAATAGCAATTGAGAAAGTATTTTCAATTAAACCAGAATTAAAATGGCCAAATGACTTGACAATAAAGGGGAAGAAAGTGGCAGGGATGTTGGTAGATGTTTCATTAGAATCAAATAAAATTGAAAAACTAGTTTTAGGAGTTGGAATAAATTTTAATGTGGATGTAAAACAGATTGAAAAATCACTAAAGGGAACTCCAAATTTTTACGGAGTAGCATCTCTAAGTGACCAGAAACAAAACATTAAACCAATTCAATTAGTACAGACATTTTTGTTAGAATTAGAAAAAATTTACAAGGCTCTTAATGAAAGACAAATTAAAAAAATAATTTCAGAATGGACATTAAGGTCATCAACAATAGGTAAAAATGTGGAACTGAACACTGTAGAGTCTAAAATTAAAGGAAAAGCCATAAAAATTGACGATGATGGAGCACTCATTGTTTCAAACAACAATAAGAATCACAGAATAATTGCAGGGGACATCATACATTTATCAAAATAAGATTATTTTTTCTTAGGGTTTGATAGTTTTTTCTTAGGTTTTGATTTTTTTGAGGAATTAGAAATTAGTGTAGATTGTTCTTTTAAAATGTCTTTAAGATCTTTTTGAATATCAAAAACAGTTGAGAGTAATTCTTCAAGCTCTTTTGAATACTGGCCATATGCACCTATCAATTCTGTTTTCTTTTCATCAGATTTTAAAAGATATTCATTTGAACGCAGCAAATTTGCAGATTCAATCATTTCAGGGATATTCTTTGCAGGTTCACCTAATTGTTCTAAATCAAATTGTAATTGTTGAATTTTTTTCCGTAAATCATAAATAATTTCTCCAGCACCAATATTTGTCAATATAGAATCACGTAATTGTTAATGAATTAAAGATTTTCTAAAGGGTGTAAATACCAAAAATTATCCATAAAAAGGAGCATAAATGAAGTACAATTTGGAAATAAACTATAAACAAAATAAAAATATAAAAAAATCCATGAAGAGAATTATTTATTTTTTATTTGTGATTGGGGTTTGTTTGACAATTTATGGTGAATCAGTATTTGCTCAAACAGAAGATGATCCTGAAAAAATGTTTAATTTAGCTAATGGTTATTTTAACAATGGAGAATACAAACAAGCAATAGTAATTTACGATAAGATTCTGGAGATTGCTCCGAACAATATTTCGACATTAAAAATGAAAGGGATTGCCCTAAGCAATCTTGATGAACACACTAATTCACTAAAACAATTTTTCAAAGTATTACAGTATAAACCCAATGACATTATTTCTTTGACAGGTATGGGAGTTGGTTTTGGATATTTGGGAGAATATCAAGAATCAATCACATATTTTGAAAAAGCATCAATTGAAAAACCAGACAGTATAGTGATAAAGAATTATAAAAAATTTATCAACAATGTAATTTCAAAATATCCCTATACACCAACTGAAAAGCCTGAACAATCAAAATCAGTGCAAATAATATCAATCCCAGAATGGATAAGACCAATTGCAAAATGGTGGTCAGAAGGAAGTATGGAAGATTCAGAATTTAATTCAGCCTTGATTTATCTAATAGAAAACAAAATAATTCAAATTCCACCAGTAAATCTAATCAGCCAATCAAATGAAAAAATTCCAGAATGGGTAAAAACTAATGCAGGGTGGTGGGCAGATAAACAATTAGAAGATACAGAGTTTGTAACAGCCATCCAATATTTGATTGAAAAGGGAATTATTAAAATCAAAATTGAGAAATTACCAGAGAAAACTCAAAAAGAATTAGATCTGGAGGTTCATTTGTTTGAAAAATATCTCAGAGATATTTCAAATAACATCTCAAAAGAAAAAAGATACATCGAATATCCCAACCCAAGTCGAGATGTAATTAAAAAATTCCTAAGAGATTATATCAAATGGAATTTTGAAGAAGAAGTTAAAAGGGCATCATCCAAATTCCCAGATCCTACATATCAAATTGACGACGGAGTGTACATCATTAACTACAAAGTATTCATTAATGATCAACCCACAGGTCTTCCATTAAATCATGTAGATACATTAAAAAATTCTTTCAGTTTTTGGGAAGGACAAGAATTATCAACTAATGAACAAAATGCAAAAATAAAATTTACTGTAACTAATCTAAAACAGGAAGCAAACGTATGGGTAACATGGGTTGTACGCAATATTGGAGACGGAGTATTAGGGCATGCGCATATTGGAAAAGGAGTTGTAGAAGTTACATTAGGAGATTACAATTGTGACGGTAGTTTTCAGTTATATGATGTAAACAGTGTTGAAACAATTATGACTCATGAATTAGGGCATTCAATTGGATTGAAACACATTAATGAAAAAAATAACATAATGTATCCATCATTTACTCCATCATATGCATACTGTTTGTTGAATTAAATTTAAAAAAAATAGATCATGTTCTAAAAATTGAGAACAAGAATTAGCTCAACCTACACCCAATTAACCTGTAGATATTTGGTAAAATGAATAATAAGGTATTTTCGCAATTGTGACTATTATGCTTAAAAATGCAATGATGAGCGGTCCAAAATGTCCATCATGTGGTGATAAAAAAATGATTACAGATCAAAATACAGGGGAGCTGTTCTGTAGTAAATGTGGAATAGTAGTTACAGATAAAATTTCAGACACAGGTGCAGAATGGCGTTCATTTTCAAATGATGAAGGAAACAAAGCCAGAACAGGTGCAGGTACATCATTGAAAATGCATGACATGGGATTATCCACAGTTATTGGTGCAGCAAATAAAGATGCAACAGGTAAACCACTTTCAACATCTATGAAGAGTTCGATTGAAAGATTGAGAACTTGGGACAGTAGAAGTCAAGCACATTCATCAGCAGATAGAAATTTGAGACAAGCACTAAATGAAATGGACAAACTAAAAGATAAGCTTGCTTTAACTGACGCAGTAATCGAGAAAGCAGCTTATATTTACAGAAAGGCAATGGAGAAAAAACTGGTGAGAGGTCGCTCTATTCAAGGATTGGTAGCAGCATGTCTCTATGCATCATGTAGAAATACAGAAACTCCTAGAACTTTAGATGACATTGCAAAAGGAATCAACATTAGAAGAAAAGATGTTGCAAGATGTTATAGATTAATTTTTAGAGAATTAGAATTAAAAATGCCAGTAGTTGATCCTGTTAAAGGAGTATCCAGAATTGCAAGTATCGCAGAACTTAGCGAAAAAAGTAAAAGAAAAGCAATTGCAATTTTAAATCAAGCAAAAGAAGTCGGAATAGTAGCAGGAAAAGATCCTATGGGAATTGCAGCAGCAGCACTATATCTTGCATGTATCAGTACAGGTGAAGTAAAATCTCAAAAAGAAATCTCTATTGCATCAGGAGTTACAGAAGTAACAATTAGAAATAGATGTGCAGGGCTAAGGCAAATGCTAAAAGACGAATAAAAGATTTTATCATTTAGACTTTTCAAATTCTATTTTATCCCAAGGAAATACAATATAGCCATCATTGTTAGTTTCTTTAGCATAGATTAATTGTGAAGGAAATTTTTGTCCGCGTCTTGCAAATAGTGTCGCATAAAGTAATTTTGAAGAATCCTCAGATTTTGAAATAATTCTATCAAATGTTTTTCCAGAATCAAAAATATCATCAACAACTAAGGAATTTGCAGGTATAACTTTTTCATCAACAAAGATTTTTTCAATTCCCAAGTGATCTGCCAATAATCTAGATGGTACTAATCCACCTCTACTCAGAGTCGTAATACTAGAAAATTTTTTTGATTTTAAAACAAGATCAGACAGTCGCTCTATCAATGAATCAATTTCAGACCAGCTAACATGTTGCTCTTTATCCATAATTGAAACAGGGTAAGGATGAATTAAGTTGTTATGATTAGAAAGTACTCATCGGAGATTTTTTTAGAGGTTCTATAATCTTGAGAACTTTGAATGGTAATTTTCCAAAATTGATATCTTTTTCACAAGACAGTAACAATACTTCATCATTACTTAATGGAAAACTCATCACAATTACTTTGTCTCTATATGACATTGAAAAATGTACTTCGCCGAATTCGCTATCAAATTCATGTCTCATTCTAACTCGTAATGCAAGTTCCATGAACATCATTTCATCTTGTTTTTGAGTTTCAAGAGAATGTAATCCGCCCTTCATTCCACCAGCAGTAAGGTGTCCCCGGCTATTGATGAGCCTGGCTGAACGCATTTTAGAGTCTAAAGCAATGATTTTTTGACATAGTTTTTCTAGTTCTTCAACATTGTCCAACAGTCTAATTTAGTAATCGAACTATTTATTGCGATCTGTAACAAGAGATATCTGTGCAGCAAGATTCCTCAAAAGAAATTACTGAGTACTACAAGCATTTGTCATTATTTTGGACGGACATTATGCATTTGATGTCTAGTAAACCACAGGCATTAACATCTACTGGACCTATGAGAGCATTTGCAGCAAATTCAAAAAAAGTAACTACAGAATTAATTGAAATTAATGAAGATTTAATGGGATTCAATCAATACCTCACAGAATATTACAAACAATTAGCAGGGGCTTGGGAAGTTGCTCAAAAGAAAGTCAATCTCAAGGCACCTGAAGTACCTCAAGATGTAGAACAAATTGAAGCTTTCAAACGTATCTGGATAGATATTTTTGATAATGATTTCACAGAATTGTTTGATTCTAAAAAATTTGGAGAGAATTACGGAAAACTAGTTTCAAAAGAACTTGAGTTGACTAAACATTGGAATAACATAACAAACGTTGTATTACAATCGGTAAATCTTCCAAATAAAGAAGAGATTGATGAAGTATACAAAGAAATTCATTCTCTGAAAAAAAGAGTTGGAAAACTAGAATTAGAATTAAAGAAAAAAGAGATGACTAAAAAATGAATAGTGAATCAAGAATAGATCCAAAAATCATTGAAGAGGTTTTAAAATTTAGTAAAAATGTTATGGATGCTCCAAAACTAGTATCAGCTCCTGATGAAATTAGTTTAGAAGTGACACCTCATGATACAGTTCATGAATTAGATAAGACCAGACTATTACGTTATAGACCACTTACTGAAAAACAACATAAAACACCATTACTGATCTCTTATGCATTAATCAATAGATATCACATATTAGATATTCAACCAGAGAAAAGTTGGGTAAGAAATCTACTCCTACAAGGATTTGATGTATACATGTTAGATTGGGGAACACCAACCAGCATGGACAAGTATCTAGATTTTGATGATTACGTAAATAATTATTTAGATTCAGCAGTAGAACATATCAAAAATGAATCATCCACAGAAAAAATTTCACTTCAAGGATATTGTACGGGAGGTACAATTGCTACAGCATATGCAGCATTGCATCCAGAAAGTGTAAAGAACTATGTTGCAACAGCTCCCGTAATTGACGGATGGCGAGATACCACAGTAATCAGCAATCTTGCCAAACACATGGATGTAGATAAAATGGTAGATACCATTGGCAACATGCCCCCAGAATTCATGTATTATTGCTTTTCAGTTTTAAAACCATTTGAGCAGGGAATTGAGAAATACGTGAAATTTTTTAAAAATATCGACAACAAGAAATTCGTGGATAACTTCCTCAGGGTAGAAAAATGGTTAGGAGACACACCGCCAATCCCAGGAGAATTATTCAAACAATGGATAAAAGACATCTATCAGAAGAATTTACTTATTCAAAATAAGATGTATGTGGGTGGGGAGCGCATAGATTTGAAAAAAATAGACATGCCCACATTTACCCAGATTGCAGTTGGAGACCATCTAGTATCCCCAGAATGCAGTATGCCGCTACATTACGCCATAGGAAGTGAAGATAAAACTTTGAGAATGTATCCCACAGGCCATGTTGGAATGATTGCTAGTTCATTATCTCAGAAAAAAGTGTTACCAGAATTAGGTACATGGTTAGCTGAAAGATCATAAAAAAGGAAAAAGTTAAAAAATTAGTTTTCCACTAGTTTGTTTTTGTCGTAAAGATAGAAATCCAAGATTGTAGAATATTTCTATTTAGGTCAGCGAAGGATTTTGCATTATCGTTGAATGTTTTGATATTTTGTTGTGTTGCATCGATAGTTGCAAGTGTCACTTGGTTTTGTATAGAAGCTGCCTTGACAAGTTCTTCAGTAGTATCATTAATTACTTTTAATGTTGCTTCAGGAATGTTTGCTGCAATACCTGCTTTTTGTGCATATTCTTTTTGTAGTGTGATAGTTGAATCAACTATGTTTTCATATGCTTGTAGGTATTCCTGTTGTACATTTGTAATTGATTGATGGTATTGCGGTACTGATTGTTTTATACCGTTGAAGAGTTTGTCAACATTTTCTTGATATGTAGAAAATACATCTTTAGATTTTGTTTGTGTTGTTTCGTTTTTACTCATTGTTTCACCTCCTTATTTTTTGATTTTTTTGCTATTGGTAAGATTATGACTTGTACTAAATCACCATCTCCTAAACCAAGTGCATTACGTTCAGCTTCAGGAATAGAGATTCTTCCATTACTACTGATAGTAGTTTTGTAAGCACCCCAATTCATAAAGGAAGGAAGCATTTGGCCGATAGAAAACATGGTATCCATACTTTTACTTTGCATGTTAGACATGTTATCCATCACATTAGATTGAGTTTGTCGTGCAGTATCAGAAACTCCTTTGAGGGTTTCTAAAGGATTGAATGTTTGACTAGTTTGATTTGTCATCAAAGAGCCAAAGTTTTTCATAAATTCTGCTTGAGCACGTCCGCTTTTTTGAATCCAAGATTTAAACATCTCAGAAGGATCGTATAGGTTTTGATTACCACTCATAGGTAATAGTTGGAATCATTAGTATTTAAATGGATCTAAGCACCATTTAAAAATTCCAAGACTTTGGTAGCAAATGTTTCAGGATCTTGAACGTAAGGAGTATGACCACAGTTATCCATTCTAAAAAATCTACAATCCTGAATGGATGAAACAAAACTATCAGCATAATCAATAGGAATGACAGGATCAAGAGAACCCCAAATTATCAGAGTAGGAGTTCGAATAGAATCAAGTTTTGTAGTGATAGGTGTAGAATTTTTCAATCCCAAAATAGTAGACATGAATGCTAATTTTGCATTAGGTAATTGCATTCGCTCAACAAAACCAGTAATGAGTTCTTGAGAAGCTTCTTCCCCAGAAGCTTCCATTAGTTCAAATGCATTTTTAGCAGTAACTTCACTAGGATATAGTGCGGCCATAACATATGCATCAAGTGCAGGAGTAGAGTGTTGCATAGCTCCTGCAGGAGAAACGAGAATAAGTTTTTCAATTTCATTAGGGTGTATCGAGGTATAATTTGCTGCTATTTGACCGCCCAATGAAGAACCAATCAAATTTGGATGTACAATCCCAATTTGTGCAAAAAATTTTTCTAAAAATTCTGAAAAGAATTCAGGAGTATAATCAATTTGAGGTTTATCACTTAATCCAAACCCTATCAAATCAGGAACAATCACAGTATAGTTTTTTGAAAAATAAGGAAGTACTTTCAGCCATCTTTCAGATGATGCCCCCAACCCATGAAGTAGAACAAGAGTATTTTTAGAATTTCCTGATTCCAAATATCGAATTTTGTATCCGTCTACTTTAAGGAATTTTTCTTCCACTATTTTAGCTACAATTATCATCAGTAGATAAGTTTTAGTTAAATCTGCGATCAAACAGACACTACACAAAGAAAATTATGCATTAAATGAAAATAGAATGTATGTTTTTTAGGGTCAACGACAGTTAAAAAATGTGATAAAAAAGAAAATTTCAAAAATTCTAGTTCCACTAGATGGGTCTGAAAATTCTATTAGAGGATTAGAGATGGCAATTACATTAGCTAGAAATTGTGGAGCAACCCTTACAGGAATATATTCAATTTACGCCCCACCACACTCGGAATTTAGAGGGGTGGGTTCAGTAGAAAAATCTCTAAATGTAGAAGTTAAAAAATTCATGGAAGAGGCAAAAACTCTTGCTGCAAAAAACGGCATTGTATTTAATGTAAAAATTGCAAGAGGGGAAATAGGATATAACATCATCAAACTTGCACAAGGAAAAGGTAATTTTGATATGATTGTTATGGGTTCACGAGGGCGAAGTTCTACTAAAGCAATGTTCTTTGGCAGTGTTTCAAATTATGTAATCCACACATCAAAGATTCCAGTTGTAATAGTAAAATAATCTAAGAAAGTCCGTGTTTTTTGAAATATTTTTGATGATATTCTTCAGCTTTGTAAAATGTTGGAGCAGGGACTATTTCAGTGACAACAGGATCATCAAATTTTCCCGATTTTTGAAGTAATTCTTTAGAATTTTCTGCAATTTCTTTTTGTTTTTCATCATGATAAAAAATTGCTGAACGATATTGAATCCCCACATCAGGACCTTGACGATTCAGTGTTGTAGGGTTATGATTTGACCAAAAAATATCAAGTAGTTCTTCAAATGAGATTTCATTAGGATCATAATCAACTTCAACAGCTTCTGCATGTCCTGTTTTGTCAGTACAAACTTCTTCATATGTTGGATTTGGGAGTTGTCCTCCAATGTATCCTACTGCAGTTGATTTCACCCCTTTGGTTTTATTGAGTAAGTCTTCAACATGCCAAAAACATCCTGCACCAAAAGTTGCTTTCATGACAAAAGTAAACAGGTACAGAATTAAAATGATTCTAAATTATTCAATAGATATTATATCTTCTTGAATGAGATATTTTATAGAGTTGATAAATTCTTGCTGAGAAATTAAATCAGTAGACCACCAATGAGCAGTATTTCTAAACCAGGAAGGAACATCATCAGTTGAAAGGGAATTGCTGTCAAGATTTGGAATTACAATGATTTTATTTTGTATCATAAAATTTAATCCAGACATAAATTCAATATCAGAAATCTCGCCAACAGCCCAATTTTGAGCATAAAATTTAATCCAATCAGGAATGTATGTATAAAATCCTAAAACATCATGAAGGGTCCTCTCAGGGAATTGCGAATCAAACCAAGAACGGTATGTTGATTCAGCATTGTATCTGTCAATATAGTATTGCGGTGATTTATCAAAAGCAGGAAAATTTTCAATGTGAGTAGGGGAATAACCTACAACTTCATCTATATCGTAAAGAGGGAATTGTGAATCAAACCAAGAACGGTATGTTGATTCAGCATTGTATCTGTCAATATAGTATTGTGGGGATTTATCAAAAGCAGGAAAACCTAAAATTCTCATTTTTGGATTCTCAATAAAAGAAACATCATCATCAATGTTTGGTGTAGTGATTGGAGTAGTGTTTGGCGTAGTGTTTATCGGCGTAGTGTTTGGCGTAGTGTTTATCGGCGTAGTGTTTGGCGTAGTTGGAGGGACATATTCAGAGGATTTTTCATATTCCACAAACTTTTCAAGATTTCCAGCATAGGAGATTTTGATTATGTACTGACCGTTTTCAGACCAAGTCGGACCTCCTGCATTAATCGTTTTTGCAAATGAACCATCAGTATTTGGAATAGCGCTATCAACATGAGCTAAACCAGTACCACTAGGGGTAATAATTTGAATGATTATAGATAGTAATTCAGGATCATAATCCACATTGCCAGAAATTACAATGGCATCATCAGTACGATACAGTGTTTTGTCAGTAGTAAAGTCATTCACAGTTGCAAATGATGGAGTAAGAAAAATTGGAAATATCAACAATAATAAAAGAAAACCAGAATTCATGAACTAACGCTCATCTTCAATACGTATAATTAAAGAATTCGTCAGATAATTCAATTATGTTTAATTAACATCAGTGAAGATCTCTACAACTTTTTTTGCCAAGGTTTCAATATTGACAGTAGGTTCTGCTGAAATCAACAGTAAGATTTGTGTGATAGGGAATGGAAAACTTACTAAAACTGCTTTATCACGTCTTGCAGCAAGGTAATTGATTGGACCTAGGCTTTCATCAAACTCTTTTCGTATAGATGCTTTTGAAACAAAATCAAAAAAAGACTGTAATTTGGTCTCATCGCCCTCATATGGAACTAGGCCTTCTTTAAAACCACCAGAGATCAATTTACCGCCTTTATCAACAATTCCAGCAAAACGAATTTCAGATTCTTCTAATAATTTGGCACATTTTTGAGCATACAAAGTATCAGACATATTATCAGATAAAATATCAAAAATAAAAACCTAGTCAATTATATCCATAGTTAAACGGAATTCATCTTACAGATATTATTCCATATTGGTCACCATGTATGAGAGATTTTTACATGAAATTAATAAGTAAAAAATTCAAACAAAACATAATTGAAAAACATAGTTTTTGGAATAATGACAATTATAATATTTGCAAGTTTTAACACTCAAAATGCTTTTGGACATGAACCAAATTTTGAAGTAAAAACATCAGAAGATATTTTAAAATTCTGTGAATTCTTCTTTGAAGAATATGAGATTTTAGGAGTCAATACACTTGTTAATCAGCACCCAAATCTTCCAAACCTCAGAGCTTGTGTTATTTTGTATAATCATATTGCGTGGAATAGTTCACATCAGTTTAGGGATTTAGTATTAATATCAGAGATTGAAAAAATGTTAGGAAATTCAAATTATATTAAAGAAAGACATGTAAGATACTCAGACATCATTCCAGATTGGATCAAAAGAGAAGCTCAGTTATGGGTCAATAACGAAATTCAAGATATAGGATTTGCATATGGGATTCGAACTATGTTAGATACAGGAATAATTACATTAAAACATGAAGAAAGATCATGTATAGAAAATAAAATATGTTTCAATGAAGGAGATTTTATAAAATATTCATTTTTTGACAAATATGGAAACAACATATCAATCAAACATACTGTGAAATCAATTGTAAGTGATAATTTTTCAGGTGCCAATAAAAATATCATAGTCAAAGACAATGAAATAACAATCGAAACTGAACAGATATCTAAAAATGGAATAAATAAAGAAGAAATCATCCTAGACAGTAACGGAGCAATCAAAGTAAGTGAATGTTGTAAATATTACGAATACCTTCTACCTCTACCAATTAGTTTGGGGGATACCATATCAGAAAATATGAAAGTTACTGCCGAGACAACATATGTGTTAGATGATCATACCAGATCTGCATGGTTAGTCAGTGATCCTACAGGACAGAATGTAAAAATTGTTGATAAAAAATCAGGATTAGTTTTTTCACAAGAATTTCACGAAACAAAAGTATTAACAGTTGGAGAGTTCACTAAAATTACCGATACTAATTTCTTTGATTCAAAATACAATATGGAATTACATCAAGTCAAGATTCCAAAATGGTGGAAAAGTACAACTAATTGGCTATTAAATGAAAAAATTTCAGAATCAGAATATTTACGAGCACTAGAAAATTTGATTTCACGAAATATCCTTACAGTCTAATTACAAATGGCATTTCAGTAATACATAATCAATAATTTTGTCTTCAGAAGCTTTTTTCATTTTTTGTAAAGATTGGTGTAGGATTTTTTCAACATATGGAGCATAATTTTTTAAAATAGATTTTTTTAATTCATCTCTATTTTTCAAATAATAATCAGCGAGAGGATCATATACATTTGAACCAATCAGTTTTTCTTCAGCAATCAAAAACCCGTGTGAATTAATCAAATTTTTAAGATAATCTATCCTATAATGTTCAGATGACCAAGTGAATTTTAATAAATTCAATTTTCCAAGAGACGAATTTTCTGAAGTTACTGGAACTGCCATAACAAGGAATCCAGATTTTTTTAAAATTCGTTTAGATTCAGAAATAAAATCAGACAGTGGTTTAAAATGCTGTGCAGATTCTAAAGCCAGAACACGGTCCATAGATTCATCAGCAAAAGGCAATTTAGTAGAAGTTGAATTAAGAAATTCAATATTTTTTTGAGTACCAGAAAAAGCCAATTGCTTAAAATTAATATTTACATCATACAATGTGATTCCAGGGTATCTATCCCTCCAGAGTTTTGAAGGAGCAGACAAACCACTACCAACATCAACAATTTGTTTTGCAGAAGATAATTCAGCCATATTTGCAAAAACCATACACAAGTTATTTTGTGCAGATATTGGATCCGTGTGTTCATCTGACCAATAACCAAAATTCAGCATATTTCCACCAGTGGCAAGTTGCATAACGGGAGACAAAGCATTGTAAAGAGTCACAACATCTTTTTCGTTCCTACGAAAAGTCCATAAGAAAAGATCAAGGAGATTAATAGAAGTCAAAAATATTTTCAAATTTTATGTCATCTACAGACTATTAATTCCTAAGGTAAACCTTCAGAATCGTCAGCACAGTGTTTGTGTACCCACTGATCATCTTGATTTTTTGTTATCTCTTTTCCTGGTTGAATTTTATCACCACAAGAGATGCAAGATGTACCAAATTTTGCTTTCATGAATGTGAATTATCTCAAATGAGATAAATCATCCATGATACGTCAAGTACTAACCAAAGATGAACACATTTTAGGGATTTAGAAAATGAAATTACATGTCTGATCCACAAGAGAATGCCCCATCAAAAATAATTCTAGCTAAATGGACCGATAGATTTGCTGCATGGTTAATTGATTTTATTGTAATTTCAGTTATTTCAACATCAGTTATTTTTGCATTATTTGGAACAATGTATTATGAATTTGAAAGTTTAGAATTTTGGGCAGAAAGCATGCAATACATCCCCACAAGCAGTATCTTCTTTGTGTATTGGGTAATTTTGGAATACAAAACAGGGCAAACAATTGGCAAAAAAATTCTTAATTTGAAGGTAGTCAGAATTACAGGGAACAAGGTAGACCTCAAAGGAATTTTAATCAGTAGTTTCGGAAAATCATTTTTACTACCAATAGACATTATTCTAGGATGGATTTTAACAAACGAAAAACGACAAAGAATATTCAACAAATTAGGAGACACAATAGTGATTAAATTAAAAGAATATGAGACTAATTCAGATTTAAAATATACAAAAGACTAGATTTTGTCATTTTTTGTTAAACAATAACTGTGAAGATTTTACCAACAGATCTATTAGCAAGATTAGATCTTTGAGAAATTATGTCTGAAGAAAACAAACGATGGTGGCTAGGATTACCAGATGAACTTCAACAAGATATAGAATTTGAAGAATAGTCATTTTCAAATCAATCCCCAATAGAGGTAGGCTATTTTCAATAACGGAGTAAATAGTCGTGTATAGTTTCCACTAGGTAGATTTCAAATATTTCATTTCATGATTTTCACTATTCTGATTTTAAATAATTAAAACTTCACAGCTTACGCTAGAAGTTAATTATCAAATAAAAAATGCATAGCTTACGCTATGTATGATTTGAAATGAAATCATCGTACAAGTCGTGTATTGTGTTATCCACTTGATGATATGAAATTTGATCATCGCGCATAGTCTCTATGTAAGTGGCTGAACCGATGTGTTGGTCTATTAGTAAAGGCTGGCTCACCACTCGCCGAAGCTTGTGATCTACACCACCTTCCTATCAACGCAGTATTTTGCTGCCGACCTTCATCTTACGAAAGAATAACTTGTCTCGGGATAGGATTCGTGCTTAGATGCTTTCAGCACTTAGCCTAAACGGCTTAGCTGCCCGGCCTGCCTTATCAGACAACCGGTAAACCAGTGGCCACGCTGCTCTGTTCCTCTCGTACTCGGAGCAACTTCCCCTCAGTTATTCGCGCTTCCATCAGGCAGAGACCGACCTGTCTCACGACGGTCTAAACCCAGCTCATGTTCCCTTTTAATAGGCGAGCAGCCTCACCCTTGGCCCCTGCTGCAGGACCAGGATAGGAAAAGCCGACATCGAGGTACCAAACCGCGGGGTCGATAGGAGCTCTCGCCCGCGACGAGCCTGTTATCCCTGGGGTAATTTTTCTGTCACCTCCGGGCCCCAATAGTGGGCACACGAAGGATCGCTAAGCCAGACTTTCGTCTATGAATTCCGTGCGTTTGGAAATCCATTCAGTCGAGTTTTTGGCTTTGCCCTCTTCAACGGATTTCTGCCCCGTTTGAACTCAACTTTGGGCCCCTTTGATATCTTTTCAAAGGGGTGCCGCCCCAGCCGAACTGCCCACCTGCACGTGTCTCCGGTCTTCACTGGATAAGTGGTACTGCAAAAAGAGTCTGGTGTTACATCGTTGCTTCACTAACATCCCGGGGAATGTTAGGCATAGCTCCCAGATACCCTGTGCAATTCTTACTATACCACAAGCACAAGCTGCAGTAAAACTCCACGGGGTCTTCTCTCCCCGATGGAAGTTGATGGACTGTTCGTCCACCTTATGTGGCTTCACCGGGTTGTAGGCGGGGACAGTGGGGCTCTCGTTGTTCCATTCATGCGCGTCGGAACTTACCCGACAAGGCATTTGGCTACCTTAAGAGAGTCAGAGTTACTCCCGGCGTTAACCGGCCCTTAGCTCGGTTGAACCCAAGTTTTAGGTACCGGCACCGGCCAGGATTCAGCGACTATACAAATCCTTTCGGACTAGCAGTCGCCTGTGTTTTTATTAAACAGTCGAAACCCCCTTGTCATTGCAACCTGCGGTCCCCATTCCTCATGAAGACCGCAGGCATCCCTTATACCTAAGCTACAGGACTAATTTGCCGAATTCCCTCGCCATACGGTATACCCGTAGCACCTTAGCTTTCTAAGCCAGCGCACCTGTGTCGGTTCTGGGTACGAACTTGTATCTTACTAACTACACAATCTTTCATGGTCTCCTGGATTCGAGAAAACTTCGCTAACGCGAAGCCATTCCTACCTCGGGTGAGTTCTCGTCATTACGACACTCCTCCACCCTCGAATAGTTAGATACAACGATGGTTGTACAAACCCTATCCGGAAGCAAACCATATAGCTCAAACGCTTGATACAAGGTACTAGAATATTAACTAGTTTCCCATTCGGTGTACTCTGTTGAGGTACATCTTAGGATCGACTACCTCCAGGCTGATAACGCATTGCCTGGAAACCCTTGCGCTTACGGTGGTATAGATTCTCACTATACTATGCTGTTACTACCACCAAGATCTGCAATAGAAATCGGTCCACAGGACGTCATCGCCCTGCTTCGACCCAATCACTACGCCAACCTACCACGAATCATCCACTGATGATTATCCAAAGTATCGGTATTTTGCTTTAGCCCCGTCCGTTTTTGAGGCATCCCCCCTCGGCAGGTAAGTTGTTACACACTTTTTAAAGGATAGCTGCTTCTGAGCTTACCTCCCTGCTGTCTTGGCGAGAACACGCTCTTTAGCTTGACACTTAGCAAAAATTTGGGGACCTTAACTTCAGTCTGGGTTAAACCCCTTTCGGCCGTGAGCCTTACGCCACACGAGCCCGTGTGCTTGCTTCTGCGATGCATATCCGTTCGGAGTTTGAATGGAGGGTGAGGGATTTCTCCCCCGCGCCCTTCTATCAGTGCTCTACCGGAAATGCTATCTCCACAAACCACGCCCTGCGAGACGCTTCGGTTGGAACTAGCGAGCGCCAGTCTAGATTGGTTTTTGACCCCTATTCCCAAGTCACAACAACGATTTGCACGTCAGAACGTCTTAAGACCTCCAGCGGGCTTTCGCCCGCCTTCATCTAGCTCAGGAATAGATCGACTGGCTTCTAGCCTAGCCGCCATGACTCAACGCACTTTCACACGCTTCTCCTGAATTCTTGCGAATCTGCGAGAACTCGGTTTCCCTTCGCCTACACCTTTACAGGTTTAAGCTTGCCATGACAGTTAGCTCCTTGGTCCGTGTTTCGAGACGGAACGCGTGACACTGATGATTTGAACATCAAATCTTCAACTCTATTGCTAGAATCTCTAATCTGAAAAAATCACCTTCCATGCCACGCACGTCTGTAAGTAATAGGTTTCATGCACTTTTCGCCCCCCTTCCGGGGTACTTTTCAGCTTTCCCTCACGGTACTAGTCCACTATCGGTCTTGAGAAATATTTAGCCTCGGATGCTACTTTCACCCATATTCATTGCCCACTACCAAGGACAACTACTCGGGTATGAATAGGACTCTTCCCACTTCACCTAAGGGGGTATCACCCTCTTTGCCAGAACTTTTCAGATCATTTCAGCTGTGTTCCAAGATTCCATATTATCATACCAAAACACCACATCTCCCGAAGGATTCAGTTTGGGCTCTTTCCTTTTCGTTCGCCACTACTTGGGAAATCTCAATTGATTTCTTTTCCACGTGGTACTAAGATGCTTCAATTCCCACGGTTCGACTTCCAATACTAATGTACTGGAATGTGCATAAGCACAAGATTCTCATTCGGACATCTCGGGATCATAGGATGCGTGCGCCTACCCCGAGCTTATCGCAGCTTGCCACGTCCTTCATCTCTCCTCAAGCCTAGCAATCCACCTATTACCGTCTTTACACCGGTATATTCAGCCACATATTACACGACTATGCACGACGATCATTGCAAGCCACCGGTAAGTGGCCCACTACATCCTTCATACACCACTTTCGTGATGCATTGCATCGATGATTTCAATGTGAAGATTATGTACACCCGTACACTTTCCATGTCTAAGGAGGTGATCCGACCGCAGGTTCCCCTACGGTCACCTTGTTACGACTTTTCCCTTGTCACGAACCCCAAGTTCGATAACGCCAATCAGACGTCACCTCGCTAAGAGCTCACTTCAATGAAACGACGGGCGGTGTGTGCAAGGAGCAGGGACGTATTCAACGCGCGATAATGACACGCATTTACTAGGGATTCCATATTCGTGAGGGCGAGTTGCAGCCCTCAGTCATAACTGTGGTAACGTTTGAGGATTACCTCATCCTTTCGGATTTGAAACCCATTGTCGTTACCATTGCAGCCCGCGTGTGGCCCCAGAGTTTCGGGGCATACTGACCTGCCGTGGCCCCTTCCTTCCTCCGCATTAACTGCGGCGGTCCCGCTAATTCGCCCCACTACTCCTGAGAGTAATGGTGGCAACTAGAGGCAGGGATCTCGCTCGTTACCTGACTTAACAGGACATCTCACGGCACGAGCTGGCGACGGCCATGCACCACCTCTCAGCTTGTCTGGTAAAGTCTTCAGCTTGACCTTCATTCTGCTGTCTCTCCGGGTAAGATTTCTGGCGTTGACTCCAATTGAACCGCAGGCTTCACCCCTTGTGGTGCTCCCCCGCCAATTCCTTTAAGTTTCATACTTGCGTACGTACTTCCCAGGCGGCAAACTTAACGGCTTCCCTGCAGCACTGCATTGACCACAAGTCAATGCATCACTGAGTTTGCATAGTTTACAGCTGGGACTACCCGGGTATCTAATCCGGTTTGCTCCCCCAGCTTTCATCCCTCACCGTCGGACGTGTTCTGGTAGACCGCCTTCGCCACAGGTGGTCATCAATAGATCAAAGGATTTTACCCCTTCCTACCGAGTACCGTCTACCTCTCCCACTCCCTAGCTCTGCAGTATTCCCGGCAGCCTGTACGTTAAGCGTACAGATTTAACCGAAAACTTACAGAGCCGGCTACGGATGCTTTAGGCCCAATAATCATCCTGACCACTTGAGGTGCTGGTTTTACCGCGGCGGCTGACACCAGAACTTGCCCACCCCTTATTCGTTAGTGTTTCTAGGACTAACAAAAGATTCGTTTAGCACAAATCACTCGGATTAACCTTGTCGTGCTTTCGCACATTGCAAAGTTTTCTCGCCTGCTGCGCCCCATAGGGCCTGGGTCCGTGTCTCAGTACCCATCTCCGGGCTACTCCTCTCAGAGCCCGTACCTGTAATAGTCTTGGTGGGCCATTACCTCACCAACAAACTGATAGGCCGCAGTCCCATCCTACGGCGATAAATCATTTGGAACACAAACCATTCCAGATATAGTGTTCTATCGAGCATTATTCTCAGTTTCCCGAGGTTATTCTCGTCCATAGGTTAGGTTGACTACGCGTTACTGAGCCGTATGCCTTGTATTGCTACAATGACTCGCATGGCTTAGTATCAATCCGATAGCAGTCAGGTCCGGCAGGATCAACCGGATTCTGAATTATATTTTGTATTTTCGATTATTGAAGTACTTTTGTACTTTAATTTGGAATTGACGGATGCACATAATCTTCACATTTCAGATATTGATCTTTCAATCAAATCCTCATTCTTGTATGCGTAACTGGAGGCCCATGAATCACAAAGTGGCATCTTGCCATACTTCATCACGAGCGCCGCCTATTGCGTTACGTATGCAGAAGCCAACAAAGCCAGAATCCATATAAACCATACGTGAAATTATGCCTGATCGAGGCAAAATATTGTAAAAATTACACATTTTATTTTCAAGATCACCTCTGAAGACCCAGATTGTGTGTAACATCCTTAGAATCAAAGATATTTTGATACTTAAAATGATACATCTTATTTTGAAAAGTGCTTTTGAGTCACATTACAGAGTATAAAAAAAATACAAAAAATTCTGCAAAACTTTTTGCAAAGTCATCAAAACTTCATGTAAATGGTGTTTCTCATAACATAAGATTTTATGAACCATATCCATTTGTTGTAAAATCATCTAAAGGAACAAAGCTTGTGGATGTTGATAACAACAAGTATACAGATTACTGGATGGGTCACTGGTCTTTGATATTTGGACATGGTCAAAAAAATGTCAAAGATGCTCTACAAAAACAAATTGAAAAAAGTTGGATGTATGGAACAGTTAATGAGCAGACAATAAAATTATCAGAATTGATTTCTAAAACAGTTCCAGTTGCTGAGAAGATTCGCTACGTTACATCAGGTACTGAAGCTACAATGTATGCAGTTAGACTAGCACGTTCTGTTACAGGGAAAAATATTATTGCAAAGATTGATGGTGGATGGCATGGATATACTTCTGATTTATTAAAAAGTGTAAACTGGCCATTTACAGAATCAGAAAGTAGCGGAGTAGTTAATGAAGAAAAAATTGTTTCAATCCCATACAACGATTTAGAAGGCTCACTAAAGATTTTAAAAAAATATTCTAAAGACTTAGCAGGAGTAATAATAGAACCAGTGTTAGGAGGTGGAGGATGTATTCCGGCTACACAAGATTATCTCAAAGGGATTCAAGAATTTGTACATAAAAATAATTCATTATTTATTTTAGATGAAATTGTAACAGGATTTAGATTCAGATACGGATGTCTTTATCCAACAATGAAATTAAATCCAGATATTGTGACATTAGGAAAAATTGTAGGTGGAGGAATGGCAATCGGGGTGATGTGTGGCAAAAAAGAAATCATGGAGCAAGCAGACATCAGAGGAAAGAAAAAATCAGAACGAAGCTATGTTGGCGGGGGCACATTTTCTGCAAATCCCGCATCCATGACTTCAGGATATGCAACACTTAGTCTCTTAAAATCAAAAAAATCAACATATTCAAAATTAAACTCATTGGGCGAATTTGCAAGAAAAGAGATAGGAAAAGCATTTGATGGCAAAGTTGCAATAACAGGCAAGGGCTCATTATTCATGACTCATTTTCTAAAAGACGGCATAACGGAGATTACAAATTCTGCAGATGCTGCAAAATGTGATGGTAAAATGCTTGCAAAATATCATTTCAAAATGATTGCACAAGATGGAATCTTCTTTTTACCTGGAAAGCTAGGTGCAATTTCTGATGCTCACACAAAAGAAGACATCAAAAAGATGATCAAAGCATCAGAAGAATTTTAGGAATCATCTGGAAAATTCTCATTTTTCCAAGATGTAAGTTCCGTAAAGATATCAACGTAATTTTCAGATTTGACAGTTACATGAATATGTGCTAAAAGAGCACCAAACTGGGCCTCAAATATCAAAGTACACTCTTTTTTGAAAAAAGGAACAGTAATTCCAATTTTTTTCAGTGAAGTAAATTTGAAATTCTCAATTTGAATAACATCTTTTTTTATAGTAACGTTTTTTTTCTTTGGATTTTTGTTTATAGAGTCATCTAGCTCCTTTTTGACAGAATCACTCCAAACGGGACCATCCATTGGCCATCTATGAACATGAATCTTCTCAGAGAGATATGAAATTTCAGAGTTTGACAATAATCTAACTAATGTCAATTGCAAATTAAGCCTATCCAATTAAGCAAGAAATTAGAACAGTTGCACTTAGGAATAAAGAATTCAGATTGTCAGAACAAGCCAAACTTTCATTAGCAATATCAATTTTGAGAAATTATGGGACTATTTGGATCCAAAGACAATACTGAAGATTTAATGTATAATGCCATGTCATTAATGGAGAAAAATCAACCAAAAGGGGCAATCTCGTTATTTAACAAAATTCTAAAACAAGAATCAAAAAACATTTCAGCATTATTTAACAAAGGTCTAGCATTAAATCAGATAAAAAAATACAGTGATGCAATAACATGTTTTGATATTTTATTAGAAATTAATCCTAAAGATTCTCAAGCGTGGAATAATAGAGGGATTGCAATGGCAGAAAATGGAAACATACAAGCTGCTGCTGAATGTTATGACAAAGCAATAGAGGTTGACCCAAAGAATGCAGCATCTTATTTTAACAAAGGAGTACTGCTAGACAAATTGCAAGAAAGAGAAGAGGCATTACTAGTTTTAGATAAAGCAATTTCAATAGAACCAAGAAAACCAAATGCATTGTTTTACAAAGGAATCATACTAGGTAAAATGAAAAAACATGAAGAGGCATTGAATTGTTTTAATTCAGTACACAAGAACAATCCAAGTCACATGGATGCATTTTTTCATAAAGGCATTGAACTTGCAGAATTAGATAAGCATGTAAAAGCAATTGAGATTTTTGATAAAATATTATCAAAACATAAAGATAATGTAAATATTATTTATGCAAAATCAAGAAGTAAAGCAGCATTAGGAGAATACCCTCAAGCATTAGAATTACTAAAACAATCAATCTCTAAAAATCCAAAAATTATTAGAAGTTGGGCAAAAGAAGAACCAGTTTTTACAAAGTTACATTCCAATGATCAATTCAGAAAATTAGTAAAACTGTAGCACTGTGAACCCATAAGAGCAGAGTCATCCATTAACATAAAAAAACAATGTAAATTCTAGGAATTATTGAGCAATAAAGAAAGATTATTCGCCATAAACTGTTTGGAGTACAGTGCTATTCAAAATAACTTCAGGAGTAAATTGTACATGAACTGTAACCTTATTGTTAAAATCAATATTCACATTATCAAACAATGATTTGTATTTTTCAACCACTCTATTATTAGAAGTTAAATCAAATCCAGATTTAATCAATAATCCACCCTCAATTAAAGAATTAATTTTTCGATATCCAGAAGTTATCGGGATTTCTAATTTTTCTAAAATTTCAGTTATGGTCCATGGTTCACCTATTGAGGCATTTAGAATTTTTGACATTTCATCATCACTGAATGCTTTCAAAATAGATTGACTAATTTCAGGATCAGAAATAGTAAATCTCTTTTCAGCCTTGTCTTGTTTGGACTTCATACAACAAACACCATCTAAGAATTTCTTTTCTAGACCAGATGCCCCTGCACCAAAAAATTCTCTTAAAACAGAATCTAATTTGTGGAATTCTTTTATCGAGTTTGTAATTGAAATACCGTATTTTTCAAATAGACGATTCTGGATACTATGAAAGGTAGTTTCCCCAAGATTCTCTCGAATCATCTTTTCAAGAGATGCTGCAAAAAATGTATCAATCTCAGTCATAGTATTCATCAGTTAATACTTTCATATTAATTTTAGACCAGTCAATAGGCACACATTCAATCATTAGAAACTACCTCAGATAATTTACGAATATGGGTAATGTTATTTTGGGTTGCCAGATTTATCGCATTTTGCATTTTTTCATAGGATAATTTGGTGTTTTCCTGATTAGAAATCTCACATTCTTCTATCACAGGTAACTGTTTAAAATTTCGATATTGCGGATAATTTACAGTGCAAGTGTAGAAATTAATATCGTCTTTGAATTTGTATTGGATTTGAAATGAAGTAGGAAATTCATTTTCTTGTGAAAAAACATCATCAATAGTTTGTTTGATTTTATTTGTATCAAATGGCTTGTGAAGTATTGGGATGTTCAATAGATTAAGAAGATTTGAATTACAAACATCCAAATCTGCAGTAATCATAATAAATTTAGCCTTTGAATCTACATCCTTGATATTTTCAACAGCATAGTATCCATCATACCTAGGCATCTGTAAATCAGTCAAAACTAAATCAGGCTTGAATTTTTTATACAACTCTACAGCATCTTTACCATTATTACCTGTTGCAAGAATATCTACATCCATAGTACGTAATAATTCTGAAAGCACATCTACAATATCTGAATCATCATCAATTAGTATACAATTAACCAACGGACAATAACCTCAAATTTATGAACATGTTTTATTCTAACATATATTCATACTTTGTATTATTATCTTATTTTATTAAATCCCACATGTGGGAATTTTTTAGGCACGAACTATTTCCACAAATATACAACAATTAAAAAACAGATCAGAGGATTTTTTTCCTTACAGCATCAATTCTAATAATTGCAACCTTCTTTTTTGGTCCAATTAGTCTAGCCTCAAATATAGGAGTGAATATCTCAGAAATATCAAGTAAAACAAATTCTTCATTTAAATTTCTCACATCAGATTCAAGAGGTTTTTTTAATTGCGTTTGAAGTTTATCTACTGCGTCATCATAAGTCATTTCAGATTTTTTAGTATTCTGAATATTTTCTTCCAATAATTGTTGAGGATAGTTTTCAACAGTTTTTGAATCAATTTTGAAAGGAAACTCTACATCTCTACCATGATGATCAAAGGTCAGAACATCTTCTTCTTCCACAAAAACATGTTCTTCTAATTTTAAATCAATTTTATTTTTACCACGACTGCCAACAAATGCTTTAGTAATGCCAGATTTTGAACGTATTGGAAAAACACCATCTCCAAGAGAGACCTCATGTACATTAGAGTCTACAGAAATAGTATGATTTGCTTTTCTAAAATAATCTGCAATATACTTTCCAGACACCATTAGAATGCATTCATAGTATAAATTCAAAGAATGAACATGAACGTCTTCATTCTTTGGACGTGAAAGTAAAGATTTGAAAGGATCAGTCTTCTTTTGTTCAACAATATCCATTGCTTCAGATTTATCAATATTTTTTCTCAAGACTACCGTCTTTACATCATAAGGAGATTGAGTCAAAACTGTTCTAAATACACAATTCTATCTATTAAACCAATTCCACTAGGGATTAAATAATAGAATTAAGAACTAGTTTGTATGGCAGCAAAAAAGAAAACAGGATACATTGAGAGATTTCTAAAAAAAGCAGATAAAGCAATAGATGATGGAATTAAGAGAGCTGATGAAGCACTAGAAGATGCTGTAGAGTTCAGTGAAATGGCAGCATCTCAAGCAAAAAAAACTAGTGAGCAATTAAGTAAAAAAGCATTAAAAGAAAAAGAGAAAATAAAATCAAGAGGAATTAAAAAAATTAACGAAGGAGTTACTTCTGCAAAAAAATTAACAGCCAATTCAGAAGAAGATTTGCAAATGCTCGAAAAACTTGGCAAGCTAAGAAAAGCAGGAGTTTTAACTGAAAAAGAATTCCAAGAGAAGAAGAAGAAAATACTCGCCAGGATTTAAAATGAAAAAAACAAACATTGCCGGATCAGGCGATAAAAGGAATGTAAATCCAGACTGGTTTACAGGTAAAACATGGATGAAAGTTCTTTCAGAAAAAATTAAAGCAAAAGATCAAGACATCTACCATGTTCATTTTGAGAAAGGTTCTAGAACAAAACTACATCAACATAATGGTAATCAAATTTTGGTAGGAGTAAAAGGGAAAGGAAGTTTAGAAATTTTTAAAAAATTTGGCACAAGTAAAAATAACTTTAAAATAAAAAAAATTGAAAGAATTAGCCTCAATGAAGGAGACATGGTGCATATTCCAGCAAAAACACTTCACACTCACGGTTCAGTTGACAAGAAAAAAGAATTTTCACATATTGCCATCAATATTCTCCCAAAGAAAAATGCAATTTACAAAACAGAATGGTATGAATCAGATTTTAAAACAAAAGTTTCAAAGATCATCTAAATGAAATGTCATTGCGTAAAAATTCTGAGATTGAATCAATTCAAGGCAATGAAGGGACTAAAATAAAACAATATTTTCATCCACACAATACACTAAATGGAATCAACTATAGTTTAGCCCAGTTCACATTAGAATCAGGTAAAAAGTCAAAACTTCATAAAATGAGTTCAACAGAAATATTCTATATTTTAGAAGGCTCAGGGGTTTTACACGTAAATGATGAAATATACAATCTAGAAAAAAATGATTCAGTTTATGTTCCACCAAATTCCAAACAATTTATTGAAAATGTAGGAACAAGTGATTTGAAATTTTTATGTATTGTTGAACCTGCATGGAAGGCAGATGACGAAATTTTATTAGAATAAACAAAATCTCACGTGTAAATGACAGGTAATTATTTTTAACATATGACAATTCTCTATTTTTAGTGAATACATTTCAAGCGCTCAGAGTATTGAATGTAGATTCTAGTTCATCACAAACTGAGATCAAAGCAGCATATAGAAAAATGGCATTAGAATTGCATCCAGATAAGAACAATGGAAAATCTAAAAACGGTGAATTTGAAAAAATTACTGAAGCATACAATCATCTAAAGAACAATCACAATCAAAGAATCAACTCCAATTATCAAGATACGACCCAAAACAAACCAAAAAGTGATTTTAAAAGAAAACCTCAATGGGGAGCCCCAGATGATGGAAGTATACCAGAACAAGACTGGGGTAAATACACTCGTGAATTTGAAGAAGGAGATCCGGATTTTTGGAAAGAGTACGAACGAAAGTTCTGGGAAGATTACAATGCTCGAGTACGTGCAGATGGAAGAAATGGTGAATTTGAAAAAGCTCAAGAACCAAAAAAACAACCGAATCTTTTTGTTAATGTGGACGAAAGTTTGTGTATAGGATGTTGTAGTTGTGAGATGATTGCACCAGATGTATTTTCAATCAACAAAGAAAGCAGATCAAATCCTAAATCATCAGTAATAAATCAAAAAGGTGCAGGTGTAAACAAAATAATGAATGCCGCAGAAACTTGCCCGACTAAAGCAATTAGCATAGAGAATACAGAAACTAAAGAACGATTGTATCCTTATTAGATTTTCAGTTTATCATACAGTTCATCCATTTCAGATTCAGATACATTTACTTTGGAACTAAACATGCTATGAATTGGACCTGCAGAGTCATCATCACTTCTAGGAACTAGATGAACATGAACATGAGGAATTTCTTGACCAGCATCTTTTCCATTATGAATAGCAACCAAAGTTGATCCTGTAAGTTCATCTACATTTGAAACCATTTGATGGACAAGTGTGAAGAGGTCAGTGTTTTCGTCAATACTCATATCTTGAATTTTTTGATGATGATTTTTTGGAATGATCAAAACATGACCCGTTGCAAGAGGAAATGCATCTAAGAACGAAATAGAATGCTTTGTTTCTTTTAGAAATTTAGATTTTATTTCACCAGATACAATCTTACAAAAAATACAATCCATGCTAGTTTTCAATTGTTTTAAAATATTAAATCATCTATTAGGGCTCTACAATTTTTGCCCACGCAAGACCTTCTCCGAATTTTATAGTTGTAACATCACCCGGTTTCATTGTACAATTATCAATAATTTTAGGAATGGTGTCAGCAGTTTCAACATAACAAACCCCATTATCATTATTCAAGATAGTCACTTCTTCAAAAACATCTTCACGAATTAAATTCCAAAACGGGAAAACCAATGTAGAAAGTACAATTCCAGCAGTAAGAAAAGCACCTACAAATACAATGCTAGTTTTCTGACTTGAACTGAGTTCCATTTACCAAGTTCCACCGTCACCTGCATTAGGATCTAATTTTTTAGCAGGTATATTACCATGTGCTTTTTTCATATGTCTTTTCAATCGTTCAGGATCATGTAACTCTGTTCCACAAACATCACATTTGGTTTTTGTCTCATCTTCTTTCTTACGTTTGAACAAGCCCATTAAATGATAAAATTTTGAAATACATTATAAAGGATACTCGATTTTTGATAAATTGTGACAGTAAAAAATATCACAGTTTTAGGTTCGGGAGTTATGGGGCACGGGATTGCGCAGGTTTCAGCAACTGCAGGATATAATGTAGTTTTACGAGATATCAAACAAGAATTTTTAGATAAAGCAATGGAGAAAATAAAATGGAGTTTAGACAAACTAGTATCAAAAGAAAAAATATCCAAAGAAGAAGGGGATGCAATATTTTCAAGAATTACACCAATTGTAGATTTGAGTGATGCTGTGAAAAATGCAGAACTCGTAATTGAAGTTGTTCCTGAAATTATGGAGTTAAAAAAATCAGTTTATGCCGAACTAGATAAAGTTGCAGGACCCGAAGTAGTTTTTGCATCAAACACTAGTACACTACCAATTACAGAAATTGCAAATACAACATCAAGACCTGAAAAATTCATAGGAATTCATTTTTTCAATCCCCCACAACTAATGAAATTAGTAGAGATAATCCCAGGAGAGAAAACATCACAAGCAATCACAGATTTAACTCAAGAATATGTCAAATCAGTTAACAAAGTAGCCGTATTGTGTAGAAAAGATGTTCCAGGATTCATAATTAATAGATTATTCATCCCAATGGTTCATGAAGCATGTTTTGTAAAAGATAGAACAGGTGCAACACTTGAAGAGATTGATTCAGCAGTAAAATTCAAACTCGGATTTCCAATGGGAATATTTGAATTAGCAGATTTTACAGGAATGGATGTAATTCACAAAGCTACCGTAGAGATGCATTTACGTGACAAAAAAGTGATCAATCCACACCCACTTGTAGAAAAAATGTTTGATGAGAAAAAACTTGGACAAAAATCAGGAGAAGGTTATTACAAATATTCAGATGATAAATACGAACGTGTTGCACTTTCAGAAGAGTTGGCCGAGAAATGTAATCCAATTCAACTTGTTGCAAATATTTTAAACAATGCCGCATGGCTTGTCTCAAATGGCGCAAGTGATATTGAAGAGATTGAGAAAGCAGCACAGTTAGGACTAGGTCTCAAAAAACCATTGTTTGAAACTGCAAAAGAAATTGGAATTAAAAAAATCGTAGATGAATTAAACAAACTTGCAGACGAACATGGTGAATTTTACAGACCAGATCCTCTTTTAATTTCTATGCAGTGATTAATTCTAAAATTTTCTTTACTGCTTCTTGTGCAGTATCAACACCAATTATTTTGATATTTTTTCTATGATCAATATACCCATCAATATACGGATCAACTGAACTTCCAAGATTTTTAATTGCAACCATAGGTTTTTTGTACATGTAAGATGCACAAGCTTCAGATAATGTTCCAGATCCACCACCAACAATAATGACACCATCAGCACTTAGAGCATTGAGATAGTCACGAGTAAGACCCATTCCCGTAGGAATTACTACATCACAGAATTCATTAGCAAATGAAGCATCATCTTGCGGAATAATTCCAACTGTCAAACCATTTGCATCATGTGCACCATGAGATGCAGCCTCCATCACTCCACCTAGACCACCATTAATTAAAACAGAATCAGATTTTGCAATTTCAGAACCAATATCATAAGCAATTTTTTCATGTTTTGGAGTACAGCCATTTGTATTATTTCCAATTACCAAAATTTGTCGTTTTCTTACCACATACAATATTGTAAAATTGGTTTGAAATATCTTTCCAAGAGAAAAAGATATTAGGTAAAAATACTGACTATATTTATGGAAAATCGTTCAATGCCAGTATGTTTTACTGAAAAACAGTATAAAATGATCGAAGAATTTGCCAAGAGAAACGGCATGCTAAATGCAAGTCAAGCTCTTGAAAAAATCTTAAGCGAATAACATTTTTTGTTATTTTTATTTTGTTTACATTTATAGAATATATCATATCATGAAGGATCAATGGGATTATTTAGCAAAAAACCATCATTTTGCAGTGTTTGTAATAAAGAACTCACTCATAAACATAAACCAAAAAGAGAATGGAATGTAAAAGGCCCACTATGCGGAGATTGTCATTTTGATAAATCAAAAGAATACTATGAAGGTAAAGTAAGACAACCATGTGTTGTATGTGGAATGACACAAAAAATTACGGATTTGTGGGAACCCAGATGGCAATGGGACATGGAAGGACTGCTATGCAAAAAGTGCTTTGATCAAAAAGAAGATGACCACGGAAAGAAAAAGAATTTTTGTTCTCTATGTGGAGGAAAAATGGGACTCATTAGGTATAATCCAAAGGGAAATTGGAAGATAGAAGGTCAGCTTTGTAGAAATTGTTGGGATGAAAAGAAAGCAGAGTTTGGATAAAAGTGAGATTCTTTAAAAAAATTAAATGTGAAATTTGCGATAAGAAATTTTCTAAAGAAGAAGAAGTGATGAACCACATACAAATTGTTCACGGAAAAGATTTGAAATATGATTGTAAAGAATGTAACAAGTATTTTTCAAACATGGAGGATATGAGAACTCATTTACAAAGAGAACATAGTTACAAAAAAGACAGATAACTAAATTGCTTTTACTGTTTTAACTACTGGAGGTCTATCTTTAGTAAATACTCTGAAACCACAAATACATTTGATTTCAGGTAATCTAGATAATTCAGAATTCAAAACACTAGTACCACATCTTAAACAAGAATATCTAACATCAAAAGTCTCAACAGGTGTTTCTTCTACTTCTTCTATTTCTTCTTCAACCATATTTATCATCAAAATTTCTATAATTTAAGGATACCAGATTATGTCAGAGATAATTCAATGTAGACATCATCAGGAATTTTAAGTCTCATTAACTGTCTAATTGCTTTATCATCGGCGTTGATATTGATAATTCTTCTATGCATTTTCATTTCCCATTTTTCATAAGTTTCTGTTCCACTACCACATGGAGATTTTCTTGTTGCAACATGTAGTCTTTTTACAGGAAGTGGAGTTGGACCTTTAACTTTAACACCAGTTTTTTTACCAATACCCATGATCTCGCCACATACACCATCTAATTTCGGTAGACTGGTTGAAGTGAGTTTAACACGGGCGGTTTGTGTCATAAAATACGCCTATGGTTTGTACTCTTCGGTAATTTCCTTTACAATTCCTGCTGCGATAGTTGCACCCATATCTCTAAGAGCGAATCTACCCATTTCAGGGAATTCTTGGAATGTTTCAATACATGTTGGTCTCACCGGTCTGATTTTTACAATTGCAGAATCTCCAACTTTAAGGAACTTTGGATTTTCTTCTTCAACTGCACCAGTTGCTGGGTTGATCTTTTGGAGGAACTCAGTAATTGTTGCTGCAACTTGTGTAGTGTGTGCGTGCATTACTGGTGTGTAACCAGGAGCAATTGCTGTTGGATGGTGAATTACAATAATTTGGGCTTTGAATTCTTTTGCTACATTTGGTGGTGCGTCAGGAGTACCAAGGACATCTCCTCTCTTGATATCTTTCTTTTCAATACCTCTAAGGTTGAAACCAATGTTATCACCTGCTTCTGCAGATGGCATTTCAGTGTGGTGAGTTTCAATTGATTTGATTTCACCAAGGGCACCAGAAGGCATTACAATAATTTTTTGTCCTGCTTTCATGATACCAGTTTCTACTCTACCTACAGGCACAGTACCTACACCAGTAATAGAGTAAACGTCTTGAATTGGAACACGTAGTGGTTTACCTACTGGTTTTTCAGTAACAGTAAAGTCATCAAATGCTTCTAACAAAGTTTTACCTTTGTACCAAGCCATGTTCTCAGATCTTTTGACTAAGTTATCTCCCTTCCATCCAGAAACTGGAATGCAAGGTACATTTTCTAATTTGTAACCAACAGATTTGGCTAATTTTTCACCTTTCTCTTTGGCTGCATTGAATGCATCTTCTTTGTATTCTACGGCATCCATTTTGTTGATTGCAATAATGATTTGGCTTACACCAAGTGTTTTGAGCAAGAATGCGTGTTCTCTTGCTTGTCCACCTGCTGCAATTGCAGTATCAGTTTCACCTTCTTTTGCAGAAAGTACTAAGATTGCTGCATCTGCTTCAGAAGCACCAGTAATCATGTTTTTAATAAAGTCCCTGTGACCAGGAGCGTCGATCAAAGTAAAGAAGTACTTTGGTGACTCAAACTTTTGGAAAGCTAGATCGATTGTAATACCTCTCTCTCTTTCGTCTTTAATGTTATCCATAACCCATGCATACTTGAAAGTATCACCTTTTCCGGTCTTTTCGGATTCGGCTCCGTGAGCTGCAATAGTTCTTTCATCTACAACTCCAAGATCCATCAAAAAATGACCCATAGTAGTTGATTTTCCATTATCAATATGTCCTGTAACAATCAGGTTCAAGTGGGGTTTATCTGCCATATGAAATGCCTCACCGATGGCATTTATTAGCGTTATGGATTTTTGAAAAAAAAATAAAGAATCTTCAATTAATTACAGATCAGGAGACTTGTCTAAAAGCACATAAATCAAAGGTACAAAAAACAAATTTATGAAAATTACAGTTTCAGTTATCAAAGCAGATGTCGGTGGAATTGGCGGACATACAAAACCTAGTGACGGCCTAATCAAAGCAATTAGAAACACCGTTGAAAATTCAGGGGATTTACTTATTGATCATTACATAGGATATTGTGGAGACGATACCCACATCGTTATGACCCATACACATGGTGTCGATAATGAAAAAGTCCACAAATTAGCATGGGATGCATTCATGGCAGGTACTCAAGTAGCAAAAGATGAAGGATTGTATGGTGCAGGTCAAGATCTGTTAAAAGATTCTTTTTCAGGAAACGTAAAAGGAATGGGTCCAGGTGTTGCTGAATTAGAATTTGAAGAAAGACCTAACGAAGCATTCACTGTTTTTGCAGCAGATAAAACAGAACCAGGTGCATTCAACTATCCAATTTATAGAATGTTTGTAGATACATTAAGCAACACAGCATTAATTGTAAACAAAAGTTTGGCATCAGGTGTTGTAATGAACATCATGGATGTAGAGAAAGCACAAATTGCATCATTACAATTATGGGAAGACAAACCAACTATTGAAGCAGCACTAATGTATCCAGGAAGATATGTCGTAGATTCAGTTTACACAAGAGATGGAGAGCCAATCCTTGATGCATCAACTGACAGACTACACAACATTGCAGGAACATATGTTGGAAAAGATGATCCAATCATGTTAGTAAGAACTCAAAAGAATTTTCCAGCAACAGAAGAAGTAGGAAGTATGTTTAACAATCCACACTATGTTGCAGGCAACACAAGAGGTAGTCACAACATGCCATTAATGCCAGTGAAATTAAACTCGGCAGCATCAATCAACTTTTGCATTCCAATTGTTGAATCACTAGTGTTTAGCATGCACAATGGAAAACTAGTAGGACCATTTGATGGATTCTCAACACCTGATTGGGATTACATTAGAGAAATTGCAACAAAGAAAGCAATGGCAATTAGAAGTCAAGGGTTCATTCATCCAGCAACATTAGTACCATCAGAACTAGAATATGCAGAAGGATATAGAGCAAGAATGGATATTCTAGAAACCAAGATGAAACCAATGAAAGAAACATCATCTGGTGAAAAGAAAGAAAATTACGAAGATCCAGATTAGTAATTGTAGATCATACTAATCATAGGAAATAGTTAAATCAAAAAAAGTCCCAATAGTATTAGGTCATGAATGCTTTTCAAAAGGTGTTTGATTGGAAAACGTATATTTTCACAGCAGTAGCAGTCATATCTTTTTCAAGTTTTGTAGCAGTATTATTTGGACAGACGATTCCTGGAATCATTTTAGCATTTTTCAAAATTGCCGGAGAATATGTGGTGTTAGGATCAGTGTTTATTTTCGCACTTGCTTGGCTCTTTAAAGCAAAACCCCACAATCGTCCAAAAGAATATTCTATCGTACCATTTGATGTGTATGGTAAAAAAAGCAAGATTGACGGAATACGAACAAATTTCAAAACACATGATGTTGCATGGAGCTTTATGAAACAATACAAAGAAGCATATCCATTTTACAACTTTGCACTAGTTTCAGATCTTCCAAAGTCTACTAAACCAACAATCTTCAGATACATCTAATTCAGACTTTTATTCAAGATTACACAGAGAAGTGAAATGGAGTTTTCAATTTTATCTGAATCTTTTAACAAAATGGAATCAACTAGAAAAAGATTAGAATTAACACAATTCTTAGTGGAATTATTTGAAAAAACACCTCATGATGTAATTTCAAAAATAGTGTATCTAATTCAAGGAAAGTTAAGACCAGACTTTGAAGGAATTGAATTAGGAGTTGCAGAAAAACTTGCAATCAGAGCAATTTCAAAATCAGCAGGAATTCCAATAAAAAAGATTGAAGAAGAATACAGGAAAAGCGGAGACCTAGGACATGCATCTTCAATAATATTAGAGCAAAAAACTCAAACCACATTTCTTGTTGAGGACATTACAGTTGAAAGAGTCTACGAAACACTATTCAAAATTGCAAAACTTGGCGGGTCTAGATCTCAAGACATGAAGATGAAATACATTTCAAGTTTACTAAATGATGCAACACCACTAGAAGCTAGTTTCATTTTAAAAATATTGTTAGGAACTCTAAGACTAGGGATTGCTGAAAATACAGTAATGGATGCTTTAGCTGTTGCATTTACAGGGGAAAAAGAGAATAGAAAAAAACTACAATATGCATACAATGTGTCTAGTGATTTAGGAAAAGTTGCAGAAACAATTGCAACAAAAGGTCTAGAAGGAATTGAAAAATTTGAAATTGTTTTGTTCAACCCCATTAGACCAATGTTAGCTGATAGAGTGAAAAGTGAAGCTGAAGCCATCGAGAAGATGGGAAACGAGTTTGCAGCAGAATACAAACTAGATGGAGAAAGAGTGCAACTACACATAGAAGGAGACAAAGTAATGTTATTTTCTAGAAGTTTAGAAAACATTGAGAGTTATTATCCAGACATAATAGAAAAAATTCCCAAAAACATTCAAGCAGATAATATTATTTTAGAAGCAGAGGCCGTGGCAATAAATGAAAACACTGGAGAGTTTTTACCTTTTCAAGAATTAATGCACAGAAGAAGAAAATACAAAATAGAAAAAGCAGTTACAGAATACCCAATTAGTGTAAACTTTTTTGATGTGTTGTATTGTAATGGAAAAAATTGCATTGAATTAAGTTACAAAGAAAGAAGAGAAACACTTGAAAAACATGTGAAAGAAGATGAATTTGCAAAATACATCCCCATGAGTATAGTAAAAAACGAAAATGAGATTGAAGACTTTATGGAAAACAGTATCAATGCAGGAAGTGAAGGATTGATGCTAAAAATGTTAGATAAACCATATCAAGCAGGTTCTAGAGGAAGTCACTGGTTAAAACTAAAACGAGAATACAGAAACGAATTAGGAGACAGTTTAGACTTGGTAGTGATTGGAGGATATTTCGGTAAAGGAAGAAGGACTGGGAATTATGGAACATTACTTTTAGCAACGTATGATGAAGATGAAGATACATTTCCCAGTATCTGTAAAGTTGGAACAGGTTTTTCTGATGATTCACTGGATCAATTATTCCAAATATTACATCCCAAAGTTTCAATTAAAAAAAATCCACGTATCATTAGTGAAATGGAGGCAGACGTATGGTTTGAGCCAGAATTAGTAATTGAAGTAGTGGCATCTGAAATTACTCTCAGTCCAATTCACAAAGCAGCAATGAATGCAATTAGAAAAGATGCCGGATTAGCTTTGAGATTTCCAAAATTTACTGGTAAAATTAGAGTGGAAAAAGCTGTTGAAGATGCATCAACTAATGAAGAAGTCATAACACTGTACAAAGGGCAGAAAAAAATAGCTCATGATAAAAATTTGATGTAATTTGTGCTCAAAAAAGTTCTAAAATCATAGAGGATTTAAATTACCTCGAGGATTTTTCATTTATGTTATGTATAGCGGAGAGCTTGAAGTTCAAGCAAAAAGAAAGGCTATAGCAGTTTTACAAGACGAAATCAATAGAATTCTAAATGCATCCAGAGAACTTGCAACACTTCCTGAACTAATGATGAAAAAAGACAAAGCAGGAATAAAAAACACATTAGAACAAATTTCAACAATTGAAGAAGAAGTTGAAAACTTGAGAAGAAAAATTACACGCGAAGTAGCTGATGTCGGAGGATTAATCATGAATAGAGAAAATCTTTTGAATACAGCATATACAATGGACGAAATTGCAGGTTACATCACAGGCATTTCATTCAAACTATCAAATGTAAAAATTACAACTCTAAAAAGTGCAAAACTGGATACAGATATTACAAAACTGATTGAACTAGTTGTAGACGAAGTTTACAAACTAAATGAAATCATTCGTAGTCTTAACACAAACACTGCAAATGCTATTGAATTGGCACAAGAAACACAAACAATTGAAAGAGAAATTGACATAAAATACAGACAAGCAACAATAAAACTCCTAACAGCAGTTACAGATACAAAAGAATTGTTGTTAATCAAAGATGTTATTGAAGGAATAGAAGAAATGTCTGATAAATGTCAAAGAGTTTCAGATTCTTTCATATTGTTAGCACTGAGCCTATAATCAAACAAAATTCTACACTTTTACTTTATTTTTAATTTGGAGAATCATACATTTTACTATAGAATTCATATACAGATAAGAGTCTAAAAATTTATGAAAAGTGAATTAATTGAAAACCGAATCATAGTATGGGATATTGAAGATTCAAAGAAACTTTTCAGCCAAGGATATTATGGAAAACCAATTGGAATCCCAAAACCAGTAATTGAAGAAATAGATGCACCGTTAATTTTAGATTTGATTGAAGGCCTCTACTTGTTAGAAAATAAAAAAATTACAATTACAAAATCTAAACAAAAAATTACACCAGATCAGTTAATTGAGATTTGCAAGGAAGAAGTTTTTGAATTTGATAAAAAATATCTAGTATACAAAAACTTTAGAGATAAAGGATACATCATCAATCCAGGAATAAAATTTGGATGCGACTTTGCAGTATATGAAAAAGGTCCAGGTATTGATCATGCACCGTTTTTAATTCAAGTATATACAAGAAGTGAATCAATCACATCCACAGGTATTGTTCTAGCAGGAAGACTAGCAACTACAGTTAGAAAGCAATTCATTTTAGCAATTCCAAAGGGCAAAGATAAGGTAGACTTTTTGGCGCTAGATTGGTGGAAAGCCTAGACTGATTTTATGTGACCAGCTATTCTATCATAAATTTCAAAAAGTTCTTTTGTAATTCCAAAAGCAATATGATTATCCCATTTACCTCTAATTCTCACTGCCACGTCAGTTGGCTCTACATAGATTGTAGCATCTTTAACAGACTGTTTTGCTATCATTTCATTTAATTCAGAATCACTATTTAGTTTGGATGCCAAGCTTCCAGAACCAGTCCATTCTACTTTGACTACAGTTTTTGATGCAAAATGGCCCTTTGTAGTTAGTTTAGTTTTTGCAACATAATTGGCAAAGCCAGTACCTGCAGATTTTCTTACAATGAATTGAGCTTGAAATCTATCTAATGCGCCCCATGGGAGTGGATTTGGATCTTGCATGATTATCCCTTTTGAATTATCTGTATTGCGTCAATGTTTGAATTCTTAACATCAATACATCCTCTATTAGTTACCATTCTTGGTGTTTGAGCAAAATATCTACTATAGTAATCATCTTTTTCAATTTCATCAGTTCCAATTTCTTTAGATTCAGAATCTATGCCGATCTCTTTTAGCATTCCAGAAAATTTTTCAGGCCATGATTGGTAGACAAATGTGTCTGACTCTGTATCATGCATTAAAAATCATGAATCATACCCACAAATAAAGATATCAAGAAAATATCAAAAATAGGGATCAATCAAAATAAATATCACAAAAGTTCTGTCAGTTTATCTATGCTTAAATTTCAAAATAAAATTGCCCTAATTACAGGAAGTGGTACTGGAATAGGCAAAGCCATTGCTACAAAATTCATTGAAGAAGGAGCTAGTGTTATAATTCTTGGAAGAAGAAAAGAGCCATTAGAAGAAGCAGCAAAAGAACTCGAAGGGAAAATCCCCCAAGGCACAAATGCTTCAGTTAGAATTTTTTCAGGAGTAGATGTTGCCGATGAAACAGCAATGAACAACATGTTTGATACACTAAAAAATGAAAACTCAACAATAGATTACGTAATTAACAACGCAGGAGTTTCAGGTCCTGTCACTTGTTTTGCAAATGCATCACTTGATGAATTTAAAAGTACAATCGGGATTCACCTAACCGGAACATTTTGGGGCTCTGTTCAGGCATTAAAAGTAATGAAAGAAGGAGGAAAGATAATCACTATATCCACATTTTTCACAGAAGAAAAACCATTAGAGCAAAGACCTTACAGATTTAGAAGTCCATATACTGCAGCGCAGGGGGCAAAAAATAGATTAGCAGAATTAATGTCATGGGAATTAGTAGATAAAGGAATCATATCCATTGCAACAAACCCGGGACCAGTTCATTCAGATAGAATTTACAAGACAGTATATCCAAAAGCAGCTGCTGAATTTATGAGAGTTAGTGGATTTGAAGACTTGTCTCCAACAGAAGTAGATGAAGCAAACAAAGAACTACTTGAATTGTTAGGGGAAGATGAAAATGTAATTAAAAATGGAATTGCAGCAACTGCAACAAAACTTGCAAATGGAAAAGATGTTTCAAAACTTACAGAGACATTTACCAATTTATTAAACAAAATTCAAACTATTGCAGAAAAGGTTCAAAACAATACATCACATATGATTGCAAACAAAGAATTCCTATCACAAGGACAAGTTGCAGAAACTGTTCTGAATCTATGTGATGATGAAATTGCAAAAATAATCAACGGCAAAGTAATTCCAGGAGACAGAGTATTTTATCCAGTTAAACCACACATTGGAACTTCAACACCAGGTGTTCACCAACCAGACTTTACAGGAAAGGCAGTCGTATTCACAATTGATGCAACTGACAAGGCAGATGCTGAGAGAGTAGAGTTTTTGGCACAACATGTTGAAAAAAACGGTGGAAAAGTTGCTTGTTTCATATCACAATCAACATCAAAAGAATTACAAGAATACATCAGCAGTAAATTCCATTCACATGTTGTAGATATTAAAAATCCAGAAGAAGTTGCAAAATGGCTAAACACCGCAAAGACCAATATCGGCGAGATTTTAGGTGTAATTCACATAACTGGAAGACTTCCAAACATACCAAAATTAACCGAGGTGTCAAGGTCTGTATGGGAAGCATTAACTGAGAAATTCATTACCACCCCAGCAACAGTTGCACAAAGAGCACTAGAACAATTTGTTCCAGGCGGAAGTAAAGACCCACGACTATACAAAGATGCCAAAGGTGCAATCATGATCATTGGTCCAGATTTACCAACAGGTAGAAAAGTTACAGGTACTCAAAGAGCCCAAGTAGAAGTGTTCAGAGGAGCATTAAGACCATTTACAACTACTGTCAACCAAGAATTAAGTGAAGTTCTAAATTCTAAAATCAGAATGTTCACAATTTTCCCAGGAACAGTAACAGGTTCAGAGCCAGACAATCAAAAAATTGCAGATGCATTTAATTTCCTAGTAACAGAAAGTGCATTAACATCTGCAGAGATTGTATTTTGTGTTGATGAATCAAGATAGGAATGAAAAAATTCTCAGAGTTTAGAGTAGGCGATACATTTCATTCCACATGTAGTATTTCAGAGAAAGAACTAGAAGAATATCTAAAATTCTCCAGAGTTAGAAATGCATTCTTGGAAGATAAAAGAAAAGGTGGACAGAAACTAGTTTCAGGTAGAGCCATCCTATCAAGAATGGAGGGGGAATTTACAAGATTGAATCAAATTTATGGAAATGATATAATTTTTCTAGGTACTGATGGCGATGCAGAATGGGAAAATAGAAACACACGATTTCTCAAACCACTATACACTGATCAAGTGCTGAAATTAAAATTTATAATTTCACAAATAAAAGACATTGATGAGGATTTTGGGAAAATTTTTGTCGACTATGAAGGAGCATCTCAAGATGATGAAATAATTGTACTATCAAAGAAAAACATCTACAGAATCAAAAAAGAACCACCTAGATAAAATTTAAAATTAATCTTCTAATTCCTCAGCATTTCTTCTTGATGGTCTTATTGGGATAAACATTATTGTCATAGAATGAATTAGATGATTTTGTATTTAATAGAGACGTAGAATTCATACTTTGTTTTAGAGCATATCAAGAAAGTCAATAGATTAGAACACTATTTTGACCATTGTCAGGCACACACCATTCAATTAACAAATATGTTTTGAAACACTTTCAAAAATAAATTTTAAGTTTTTTCTATTTCATTTAACAAATTCATTATTGCTTCAGATGTAACTATACCTAATACTTTGCCAGGGTTTTCAGGATCCATTACAGGTATCATATCAAATGGGTGAGAATTCATCTTTTGAATTACAGTAAAAAGATAATGATCAGGCAAGGTAGTATGAAATTTTGTATACATTATATCACCAATTGTGGTAAGATCACGGGTATTTTTCTGAGATTTATCTATCTCTCGTTTTGATACAAGACCTACTAATTTGTCGTCTTTATCAAAAACAAGAAAAGGATTTTTTGTTACAGTATTTTTTTCACAAAATTCTTCAATCATAATTTCAGAAGTTGTTTTAGAATATGATGTATTAATTACTGCAATTGCAGGAGTATCAGAAACTACCCTTCTAAAGAAAATTGGAACTAGTCCAAGTTCTGTATCTCCAACCTTAAACGGAGTAATTTTCTTTAGTTTGCGTTGAAGTTCAACACTAGATATTATCATAGTGATAAGAGTGCCAAGAACCAACAATGAGAATAGTTTGTTATCCATAATGTCTGCTTGAAGCAAAGATAACATCAATGCCAAGTCCACTGCACCTTTTGACATTACACCATAGGCGACAGTTGCAGCAGGCCTCATATTGGCAATTCTTACTGCAATGTAAGAACTCAAAAACTTGACACCCGTCATAATCACAATAAACACCGCAATAATCCACCACTCTAAATCCAAAAAGGCTAAACTGAAATGCAATCCAATTCCTGCAAAGAAGATGGGTATGAATACGCCATATCCTATTGCATTGATATTTTTAGAAATTTCAATATATTCAGCTCGTGCCAACCTAGATACTGCAATTCCCAAGAGAAGTGCACCTATTGCACCATGAACACCACTAATTTCAGCCAAATATGCAACAAGAAGAATCATTCCTATCACTACACCAAAATACGCTTCTTTGACACGAAGATGATTTTTGATGAACCTGAAAAATTGAGGCAATCCGTATACTGAGAGGAGTGCAGCAGCGCCAAAGAAAACAATCATTTTTGCAAATAGCCACAACATTTCAGAAATTTGAGGAGAATCAGAACTTGCATCTATCTGAATAAACACACTGACAAAAATAATTGCAATAAATTCTACAATAGCAGTAACTGTAAAAATTTCAAGACCTATAGTTGATTTTAATTTTCCAAGATCACTTAGTACTTTGGCTGTAACCCCCAAACTTGATGCTGCAATAACACTGGCTATAGCAAATGATTGAATAAAATTAAAATCAATTGCAAGACCGAAAATACCTGCAATTAAAAACGGAATCAAAAATGCTACGGCTGCACCTGCAAATATTTTTCCTTTCATCACCTTGAACAATCCAGCAACATCAATTTCTTCAAGTCCAATTAGGAAAAACAAAAAGAACACTCCAATTGAGACGAATAATTCTATTGCTTCAATTGGTTGTACAATAGCTAAAACCGCAGGACCTACAATTATTCCTGCAATAACATTTCCAAGAATGGTAGGTTGGCCAAGTCTATGAAGGAGTTCACCCCCCAGTTTGGATGCAATAATTAGTACTGCAATAAATAAAATTGCCTCAAATGACATTTCTATTAAATTATAAATTATACATAAGATAAACCAATCCGAATTATATCTAAAAACAATTAAACTTCATGCATAACATTTGACGCAAATTTAGCATCCAGTATCCAAAAAACACTCAGATACAATACCTAATGTTATACATAGGTTATACCTAAAAATTTGGGAAATAAGTTAAATCTCATACCAGTGTAACTACACCATGGCAGACGAGTCTCTTCAAAATAATGAAAACAAAGAAGATGAAATGATATCACTATGTGATGTATTAAAAACAGACACATCAGAAATAATTAAAAAATTAGAGGCACAAGCGCCATCAATATTTCAGAATAATTCAAATCTATACACGGAATATCTTCACTTGTTTGATGACATGTTTGGAACCTGCTATATTTCTGAAAAAGAGTTTTTCGATAAACTAAACATTGATCCCAAAATATTGAAGCAAATCAAAGTAAATTCAGAAGCAATAAAGAAAAATTATTTGAATTTAATAGATATGAACACAAAATATTGGGATGAATATTTTAAAAATAGAGTTTCTGCAGTAAAATCATTTGACAGTTTCATCCATACCATGATGGAATCATATGCAAAGACTTTGTCTAAACTAAATGAATCATCAAATAAAATTAAAAAATAAAAAAACTCCACATAGTTCAAACATCTTAAAAGGATGTAGGTTCACAGCATACTATGAAAGATAATTCTAATAAAGAAATAGCAAAGCAAGGCATAGAAAACATTCTTTCTCAAAATAAAAATATTCTAGATATCATCTCTGAAGAAAAAAATTCTCAAATTGTAGATTTTGATGAGCACATTAAAGAAGTTCAAAAAAGAGTATACGGCGCATTGCATCAGGATTTCCAATACTCTGATGTAACTAACAATTCAGATAATTATCTAAGAGAGAACGTATTTTCACGTATTCCCATGATTGTAATGTATGTTGATCTTGTGGGTTCAACACAAATGATTTTAGATCTTCCCCAAAAACAGCTAACTGCAATAGTTAGTTCTTTTGCTCAAGAGATGGCCTATGTGATTCAGCGTCATGGGGGATATATTCTAAAATTTGTTAGTGATGCAGTTATTGGTTATTTTAGTGAAAATGATCAAGATAGTGCTGTGAGTTGTGCAGAATCAATGATCAAAGTACTTGAAATGGGTATAAATCCAATTTTAAAACAATACGATTATCCTGATTTAAAAATAAAAATTGGTATGGATTTTGGGGAAAATACAATAATTCGTTATGGTAATAACGAAAAAGAATCACATATTGATCTCTTGGGACAATCAATGAATATCGCTGCAAAAATTCAAGGACGTGCTCATGCTGATCAGATATTGATTGGAGGGGATGTGTATACAAAATTATCTCCACCCATACAAGAATATTTTAAAAAAATGCAATGGGACACAAACGAATGGAATTATACAAATAAAATCACAGGACACATCTATCCAGTCTATGCCTATATAGGAAAATAGAGTACATCAAGTATTGTCCAGTACCAAAATCCCATCCATTTCAGAACTTCAAGATATAATAATTGATTTATTAAAAAAGGAAAATTTAGAAGATTCAGTATTTTTAGAAATAATGAATTATTGCTTAGATGACTTTAACAAACAAAATCTAAACAACAATTATTACGGATATCATAATCTAAGTCACAATCTAGTTGTGATTCACAATGTATTATTAGCATCGCGTGGAGAAGAATTTAAAAAAATAATTTCACAAGAAGATTTTAAGCATCTATTTGTTGCAGCATTATTTCATGATTATGATCCTAACAAAATAGAAGACAAACCTAAAGAAGTAATAGCATCAAAATTTGTAACAACTGATTTTAAACTCCAAAGCTTACTGAACAAAATAGATGTTGATGTTAATCTTGTTGCAGCATTAATTCTACGTACTTCTCATCCTTGGAATATAAAACAAAAAGAAGTAGAACCCATGATTGCTCAATATTATAAAAAATCAAAATACACAATGGAAATACAAAAACAAAATCATTATTCCAATTTAGGATGGTTGTTATCAGTTGCAGATAGAATCGGAGCATATGCTTTAGGTGATTTTTTAGATGCAATGGAATTGGCAAAAAAAAATTCACATTCTCTAGGATGGGATCCAGAGTATATCGTCCAACGCAGTATAACCTATTTTGAGACATTGTTAAATGAAGAAAACGAAATGAGTGATAAAGTTATGAAATCATTACCAAAATCAATGCAACAGAGATTTCAAGAAAACTATTCAAGTTTTGTCAAGTTGCGAGAAAAAGAATTAGAAATAAAAAAATCAATTTCAAAAGGAGCGTTGCAATTAATATCAGTTATAGAGGAACAAGTTTGTGATCGTGAATTTGCAGAAACATTGTTTGATATATTTGATGAGTTGCCAGATCCTTTACAATTCAAAAAGGTCTCGTTCTTTGAATCATTAGAAGACCCCGAAACGATTCTAATTACACTGCGATTAGGAACGGAATCTGGAGAAATAATTGGATTTGCAAAAGGAGGACCTCTTGAAGGATATTCCATTCCAAATAAAATTAATGATGAAAATTATGGAAAACAAAACACCATTTTTCTAGAACCATTGGCCATCAAGGCAGGATATTGGGGACATGGTGCAGGTCCTTCCATGCGAAAAAAGTTTAGAGAAGAAACTAAAAAAAGAAAATATGATTATTTAACAGGATTGCAATTACGTGAAGTGATTCAGAATAGAATCAATCGAGAAGATAAAATTGAATTTGTTCAAAAGTTAAACCCTGAAAGATTAGATTACTATAGAGTTGTTATTTGAATTAAAGATAACACCCAACTAAAACAATGTTTTAGTTCAATAAAAAATAAAAAAAGATTATTTTGTAAGTACTAGAGAGTAGCTTACAGTGAATGGTTCTGAGTTCATTGTATGAAGTCCGAAAGCATTACCTGAGAATTGTGTAGAGCCAGCTGCTTTTGTCGGTACCAAAGATAGTGCATAGTATGATTCACCATCTGCTGTCCAACTTGGCAAACCTATTACTTGATCTTTAGTCAGAGGGCCAATCAATGTTACAAGTTGCACTGGTTCTGATGCATCCCATGTGAGATGTCCAGAATATGCTGTTTCTCTTGGAGGCAGTAATAGAGCTAGTTGATGTGTCTCATGTCCAACTCCAGGATCTTGTTGAGAAGTCATAGTTTTTCTAATGACTTTTTCACCATCTGCAATGTGTTCAGTATAAGTTACGGAATAGCTTACAGTGAATGGTTCAGTATTCTTTGTGTGAATTGCAATAGCATTTCCTGAGAATTGCCATACACCTGCAGAAGTTTCTTTATCTACAAATGTTAAACCAAACTTTGTTTTTCCATCAGTACTCCAAACTTTTTGTCCTTTAACATTACTGTCTTTTAATGGACCATGTAATGCTACAAGCTGAACATCCTCAGATGCAGTATAAGTTAGATATCCACGATATACTTTATCAGAAGGAGGTAAAACGATAGCTAGTTGATGATTCTCGTGTCCTTGGCCTGGATCTTGTACGGATGTTAAAACACCAGTAACAGTCTTTGGAACTTTAAGAGTTGCAACTGTTTTAGCTGCTTCCATTGTTTCAGGTTTAGTATCTTTTTTTGGAACTTCTTTAGCTTTTTCGGCAGATTCTGTTTTCTTTTCTGTCTTGACTTCTTCTTTCTTCTTTTTCTCTGTAGGAACCTCTTTTGCAGGTTCTGAGCAAAGTCTATCACCACAAACTTTGTTTGAGTTGATATTAGATGCAGATGTGCCTTTACTCTTTAGAGCATCAGCAGATTGAATAAAGCCAGTAGGTCCTGCAATAGTTCCTGTTAAAAGAACAGCAACTGCAAAAATAGCTAGAATTGTTTTTGTCATTAATGATTATAAAATGGAAGGATATTATAAACAATATCAAAATTAGGCTAACTTAAGATCCAATAGAACAATGAATAATTAAATTATTTAGAAATTAATCAACACATTATCATTTGTATACTTCATACAAATTACCATATAATTGGAATTTCAAATCCCTCATCTGGTTTCTCAAGTCAATTATCTTACTAGAAAGTTCAGTAACTTTTTCTTCATAATTGGCAGGTTTTACACTCAATACAACAAGTTTGTTTAGTTCGTTTTGATATTGAACCTGTTCATCTAAAAGTATTCCAATGTTTGATTCAAGTTGAATAATCTTAGCAGAAACATCGGCTCTGTTTGCAATTTGTAAGGATATGGAATTTGCATCTAGTGCGTTAATTTTACCGGCAGACATTTGACAAGAATTGGCAATTATTCTCTCAGCAATTTTAATGGTTTTTTCTTCATTATCAGATGATATTCTAACTTCTGGGGCTCGTAAAACATCATTTCCTGAACAGGCTTCAAAAACTACATTGTATAATTTCACACCAGTTACGGTATCAGGGGTATCAGTATTTCCAAGTGTTTGTTTGGATACAGTTAGAATTTTTGCAGATGTTCCTTCAATTGGAGTTCCAGTAAAGGTCAATTTTTGCTTTGTAAATTGAGATGCAGGTAATTGTGGAGAATGTAGAGTGTACAGATATTTGTTAAGTTCCCCTTTTGCAAGATTCAATTCTGCTCGCAGTTTAACAATTTCATCACTAGTGGTAGATATCATAACTTTAGTGTCATCAGTAAGAGGAGCAGAATCTTTTGGAATCACACCAGAGAAACTCTTTTTCAATACAGACAATTGTCCTTGTAGTTGAGAAACATTATTTTCTAATTCTGTTAATTTATCAGTGATGACTCCTTTGTTTGTCAGTACTCCTGAAATGGATTTAGGATCAATTGCCTTGATGGATGCTGAGCTTGTATAGCAAGTGTTAGCTTGAATTTTTTTTGCTAGTTTTACTGTTTTGGCTTCACTATCAGAGGTAACAAGTACTTCTGGAACACGAACTGTTTTCTCATTTGCACATGCTTCAAAGATGTAAAGATATTCTACAGTTCTAGGTGTAGAAGTAAACTTTCCTTCAGAACCGAATTTCTTTACTGTGTCTAATCCATTAATTGTTCCAATAGGAGTATTTTCTCTAAAGGATTTTTTTGCATCTAATTTTGCTTTAGGAATATCTTTTGCAATGCCAGACTTGATTAATTTTTCAGCAGTTGTAGGAGTAAAACAATCAATGCTATCGGCATTTATTCTATATACCTTAACTAGATGTGCTTTACAAATAATTTCTGTTTTATCAATACCTATCTTGACTTGTTTTGATGGAGATGTTACATCAGCATATGATGATTCGGCGACTTGTGATATGAGTAGTACAGATAATGATGCTACGATTAGAAGTAAGAGTTGGAATTTCATGTTATTTGATTTCAATAAATTTTAGATTTTATTATTAATAAAAGATGCTATCAAAATAGGCTTATTGTCCTGTTGCTATTGAATAACTTACAGTGAATGGAGTATCTTTCATTGTGTGTAATGCAACTGCATTTCCAGTAAACTGCCAAGTACCCATTGCAGTTTCTTTATCGACAAAAGTTAGTGCATATTTTGTAATTCCATCAGGAGACCAGATTGCTTGACCATGTGCACCTTGTCCTGGTTGTAATGGACCATGAAGTGCTACTAGTTGTACATCTTCAGATGCTGAGAATCCCAATGTTCCAAAATAGGCATATGGTCTAGGAGGTAAAATAATTGCTAATTGGTGATTTTCATGTCCTATGCCTGGATCTTGTACAGATGTAATGGTTTCACTTTTTACAGTATCAGAAAGAGTTCTCTCCCTATATGCAACTGAATATGAGACAGTAAATGGATCTTCATTCATAGTATGTACTGCTAAAGCATTTCCAGCAAATTGCCAAGTCCCGGCTTTAGCATTTAATGGAACAAAAGTTAATGCATATTTTGTTTTTCCATCAGGAGACCAGATTGCTTGACCTTTATCTTCACCTTCTTTTAACGGTCCATGAAGTGCTACTAGTTGTACATCTTCAGAGGAAGTAAATGTAAACAATCCACGATATACTTTTTCTGATGGTGGAAGGATTAATGCTAATTGATGATTTTCATGTCCCTGGCCGGGATCTTGTATAGATGTAACAGTTCCAGTTTTAATTGTTCTTGGAGGTAATGATGTTTCATCGTATCTTGTTTGTTCAGATGTTACTTTGTCATCTAATTTCTTTTTTTCAGATTCTTTCTTTTCAATTTTGACTTGTTCCTTTGGCTCAACTTTTTTCTCTACTTTCTTTTCTATTTTCTTTTCAACCGGTTCTACTTCGGAACATAACCTATCGCCACAAACAATTCCTTTTGTTGCAGAGCCGTATTGTGATGAAGGAACACCTTGTCCTTTCAATGCATCAGCAGGAATTAGAGTAAGTGGACCAGATATTGTACCTAGCAATAATATTGAAACAGTGAAAAATACAACAAAAATATTCTTGTTCATAAGATCAGATAGAATTTAGTGCTATTAAAGTATCATGAAACAATTATTTCTAAATCAATAGTTGGACTAATTGCTGCAGGACTTTTTAGATTATCCCAAACAAAAATTGTTGCAGTGTATTTTCCAGGGGCATCAGGAGTCCAAGATACAGATGGAGACAATATCTGTCCTTTTGAGAGAGTTCCCGTAATCCAAGACAGAGAATTTACAGCCTTTGAAGAATCCTGAATTTGAACTAAATAAGTAAAAGGCTGAGTTCCAACATTATTGTTAACTATACTTGCAGAGACTTGAACTTGAGTATCCACATTAATCAAACTAACAGAATTTCCAAAAGAATCAACAACCCGCGGATTTGCTACAGGTGCACGCTCCAATGGAGGAACTACAGGACCAACAGTAGTACTAGATGTAATTTTAAGTTCATCTGTTCTTGAATATGGTTTTGGCAAAGTATTGTCTTCATATTTTGCAGTAACATAATCACCTTCATTTACGCGTAATTTATGACCAGATGATTGGTCTCGTGATGAAAACGTGACAGAACCTTCAAAGATTCCAGTAGCAGGGCCTGTTTCAGTCACAGTAAGATCAATTCCACCAAGATCTGAATCAGACCACATGTCAATCAAAAATGTGTCTACAGTTTTAGGATTGAGATTCATATCAGGATCTACTACTCGGATAATTCCATTTCCATTGGCAGATGAAGCACCTTGAACCCATTCTATATCTCCAATGTTCCATCTAATCAATGCAGATGCAGTAGATATTTCTCTATCTGTAAATTGAAATGATACAGTAAGTCCATCATCATTTTTAGTTTCCAAGAAACCATTAGTTGGACCACCCCCAGATTTTGGTTCAGTTCTAGGATTTGTATCAAATCCATCGATGTCCCCAGTTCTTGAATTTCCATCAGCGTCATGTTTGAATCCAGTTAGGATTACTTCGCCGGTAAAAATTCCCGTATCACCACCAGTTTCAGCAAGTTTGTATTGTGTGAGTTTGTTTGCTCGAGTTGAAATTTTTATCTCATTTGTAGATTTTGAACCTATCTCATCTACTTTATTTGTATTAAAATTATGATCAGGAGCTACAATAGTGATATAGACTTTGTCAGTCCACGTATAGATTCTCTTATCTAAAGAGATTGAAGATTGAAAGTTGGATGTGAAAAACTTTGTTTCTATTTTTTGATCATTCTTTCCTACAAAATCAGAGCCTGCTGTTCCCCAATCAGTGTATGTTAGTTTGATTGATTCACCTCTATCAAGTAATTTTCCATTTATTTCAGAAGGGATTTTAATTACAGTTTGGAAAACTCCAGTTGAATCACCAGTTTCACGCAATCCAAATGGTTGTGAGTCAAATAATAGCCCATTCTTTGTGACAGCCCCACCCATCTTCCCCATGGTAGTCTTGACATTACCTGAATTCCATTCTAGAATATCAAGGGAGTGTGTCTCTGCTTTTTTAGAATCAAAGTTCAGATCAGGATCAACTAATGTAATTATCGCATCACGTCCAATAACGTAAGATTGTGTATCAGATTGTAGCGAACCTATTCTAAGATCAAATGCGGCCGAATCAGTTACAATTCTTTTAGAGCCAGATGCATCAGTTTGATCAGAGTACTCTACTGTAATTACATCTCCTTGCAAAATACAGTAATTGCCAGTTGAAGGAGATACATCAAATCTAGATAAAACTCCAGATTTAGTTTTATCTAATTTTGTAAATCCAGAATCAGGAGTAATTGGACATTTGAGAGATGAGGGGCCATCAACATATCTAATCGGTAAACTAAATTGGAAAACACCAGAACTAGAAGAAGTCTCCACTATTGGTCCAAGTTCTCTTGTAACGCCACTTTTTGTATCCTTTCCAGATGTAATCACTCCAGCACGCACATCCTCACCACCTGCTGTGGCCAAAAGTAAACTTGAACTTCCTCGTGTTACAATTACTTTGACTGGTCCATTAGTAGTGCCCGGAATATTTTGGGAAATTGTATCTTCTCCATTTGGAGATAAATTATAGTCATTGTCATGGATTCTAACATGCAGTATGGTGTTTTTAGGTCCAATCTCTTCACCTGAATCAATTGCATTAATGTCTCCATTTTTGATAATTGCTGTTAAATGAAATGGAAAAATCGATAAACTGTTTGGTCTAGTTGATGTAGACTTGCCTGAATTAAAAAAGTCAGAAACAGAACCGACTGGAACAGGATAACTGGTTCTATCAAGTTGGACACTTCCACTTGTTGCACCAACAGCAGCACTTGCACTGGTAACTGCAGCTTGACTTGAAAGTCCTCTAAAGTCATAATATCTGGCACCAATATCAACACCAGTTGTCACCTTGATTGTACCTCCACTATTTCTCGAACAGTATTGTGATGGAATTTTAAAATCCCCAGTAAACTCACCCGTCTTTGCTCCAGTTTCAACTAAGGTAAAACCAGTTGAAGCCAATCCATCGCTTCCAGAAATTGGAGAGCAGGATTTTCCATTTTTAGAGACAGATGATTTTAACCAAGTTTCATCATCAAATGTAATTGCAAATAATCGTCCATACGGTTGATTATCATCAGTCAATCCTAAATTAGGAAGACCTACTGCATCTACTGCAGGATCATTTGGATACTTTGAAGGATCAACTACAGTGTAAATTTCAATTAAATCAGAATCGGTATTAAGATCCTTATCAGATAAAGCGACGCCCACAATATCACCAGGCTTGAATGTCTTTACAGAAAGAACAACAAGTCCCATGTGAGTTAGAATATCTTGTTGGTCTGAAATTGTAGTAAAGACCCCGTCAGAACCCAAGTCGTTATAGCTAATTCGTGGAGAATTACTTCCCTTTAATTCATCAATCACTAGGAAAATTGGCTCATCATCAATTGGAATTATTTTTTCATATGTTTTTGAATCAAAAATATTCAATTGATTCAACATAATATATTCAAGGCTTCCTCTAAACTTTCCAGAATTAGTTGATAATTCCTCTACCTCCACACGAACAATTTGATTTGCAATTCTTTCATGTTTTTCTCTTCCATCATTTATCAACCCATAAGAGAAAAAGTCAGCAACAATAGGTCTTGTTTCTGTTCCCATCTTTTGAATTTTTGAATATGAAAACATCAATCCTATTTGTTCATTTCCTGAAAATGAACTTGAGAACAAATTAGAATGTAATAGTTGTGGGTCTGCTACCTGTAAAGTAGAATTCAAATTGATTAAATTTTGTAAAGATGTATCAGACGCAATTTTAATTGCCGTCACATTAGGAGCAAGATTTCCTGATGAATCAAGAAGAGGAGAAGAAGTTGTTCCAACTAGCAAGTAAATATCAAAATTATTGATAGTGTTGTTAAGAGAACGTAAATCAAAATTAAACATGTTTACACCTCGGAAATTTGTTGTAGAATCAAATGGATTATTTATCGAATCATAAAGTTTGTTCAGATTAGTTTTAAGATCAATTACTAGAGCATCCGAATCAGAATTATTCACAGGGTCAATTCTTGCCCTATCACTGAATTTTTCAACCATTACAGAGGATGTTGTGCCTACATTAGTGCCTGAAAGAGTAAATTTACCAGGGGCGGTCAAGGTTAAAACAAATCCATCTAAAAATGATGCAGAAATCCTACTGTTTGATTCAGAGCCACTCTCACCCAAAGTATATGGATTTCCAGTACTTAATGCAGGAATTGATTTGTATGAAGGATTGAAAAGATCAAGGTCTTCTTTTGCTAAATTATTTTTATTTGCATCAGAGTCAATTAGTATTACCGGCATTTCTTCACCTGAATTCCACTCGGTTCCTTTGAGTTGTTCATCAAGGGACAAAGTGGCTTTTCCAAATCCTATGAGAAGAGTCAAGGGTTTTTTGTTATAGTCTATAGAGGCTGATGTTCCTCTTTGAGCATTTTGCGTTGTGATTAAAACAGAATCATTGTTTGGGTCATAGGTGGTAAATATTCCACTGTTAGGAGAAGTTTCAGTAATTGTTACAGGTTGCTTACCAACTGGAATAGAGCCCGCACTTGAGGAGGTTAACGAAATATCTATTTCACTATTACCATTTGTTTGAGAATGGCTATTGTCTTTGATGGTTAGTACATTTGTTTGTCCCTGGACATTTGGATTTATCTTAAGAATTCCATTATCCTTGAACATCATTGGAGTAAGATGCGGTACAAGATTTACAGCACCTGCAGTTCCATCAGAGTTTGCTGTTCCAGACTCTCCATAAAGCATGTAAAAAGTAGAAGGACTTGCAGGAGAAGTTCCAAACGACCAAGAATCAACAGATGTAGGATCAATGTTTAAAGAAAGATCTTTTATTTTGAGATTTACATCAGATGATCTAGGATAGGAGCTTCGGTCTAACTCGTGTGTGATTGACTTTTCTGCAGAATCAAACGTTAGAGTTGTTTTTTGAGCACCCCCACCCTTATTGTATTGGACTATAACGTTACCACCTTTTGAAAAATCATACAGTTGGATAAATGGCCAGAGATCTTTTGATGCAATACCAATCTGTCCAAGATTCACTTTTGTATTTCCAGGATTCATCTCCTTTGCTTGTCTTACAACATTAATCGTTTTTTTAGAATAAGGTAAACTCAAAGAACAATCTTGAGATATAACATTAGGTGGATTTTGGCCATTTTCCCCACCAACTGTAGCCCCACTGATAGGAATTGAAATTCCATCAGTATCTGAAACAGATACTCCTAAAATTGAAGTATTACTTGAACAAAAAGTACCAAAGTCAAGCCCTTTACCAGTTAGGCCAACTGTACTATCAGCTATTTGAGCCTGTTTCCTGTCAGAGAAATAACCATACCAATTTCCATCGGTAGATTGAACCATACGCAAATCTTTTCCATTTACTGTGACATCAGGTTCACCCTTTCCCTCACCAGTATTACTGATGTTTTGATCACGAATTACTACCTGAACAACTTGAGGGCCTGAAATTTTGTTATTGAATACAGAACTATCAGCAGAAACAAAAAGATTAGATGTTTGAGCTTCAACATTAGAAAACCCTCCTAACGACATACTACCAGTAAGAATTAGAAGAGACAAAGCAATTGCAGAGAGAGGTTTAGTAGAAATCATAATTTGTTTAATTAAGCTCATTTATTTTCATAGTATGAAAGTATTGTGAATAAAACATAAGAAGAGAGGACAATTTTCTCCTCATTCCTCCTAATCAATTAAGCATAATCTTCAAACGAATGGTCTAGAAATATCCACGACAACCCTGCAAAATCAGTCCAATCTACAGAAGGATTAGTTGTAAGAGCATTTTTGGCGTCACTTTCAACTAATTTAGCTGGTTGTGTTTGGGGTTGCATGGTAATTTGTTTCATGAATGTAGAAAGTAGAAAGTTGTTATTTAATCACATGAGAGTTGTCAGGAATTAGGAACTGAATAACTAGTTGACTTTATTCAGAAGGAAATCAAATCTAAAAAATACTAATCAATCCACTAAAACTTGTTCCAAAATTGTGATTTGTATATTTGCAACATTGTTTGCATGTATTTGAGTTACATAGTTTCTACACACATTTTGTGGGATATCTTTGTTTGAACCAACTTGAATAGATTCTATTTTAGACTGGACCAAAACTTTGGCTTTGTCAATAGATTTATCCCCTGCACAAATATTGAATTTCACATCAAATTTTCCTTGACCAATATCAGTTGTAGATAGAATATTTACACTAGGTTCAAAAGATAGTTTTGGTTTTCCAATTTTTGATTTAATATCAAACTCTAGGAATTTTTCATGTAGTTTATCAACTCTATCATCTCCCTGATATTTCCAAATTGGATCTTGGTAAAGTTTCACACAAGTATTGATGAAATTTACATGAGCGTATTTTGATACGAATTGTGCACTTCCAATATTTTTGTACGACTGATACAATACAGAACACTGGTTTATTCTAGGTTTTGTAACTATCACATCAGTTGAGGTTATGCTAGGATCAAGTAGGATGTTTTTTTCATCAACATCTAAAAATATGATTTTGTTATTAATCAAAAATTTGATAGAGTCAATGTATTCTTGCTCAGAGACAATACCCTGGCCATACCAAAGGGCGATATTTTTTATCCAATCTGGAAGAATAGTTTCGGCATAGGTAAAAGATACACCTACAAACAACAATAACAAAAATGGAATTAATAATATCGATTTATTCAATATGTTGATTAATCATTGCTTGAATAAAAGCTATTCATTAAAAAAATAACTATTTCTTAAAATAATGTTTATTGGATGACCTTCACTTGTAGAATGTTATCAATCAAAATATCTCCAGATAGATTATTAAATTTCAGGTTTTATAGACAAAAATCCCAACAGAAGAAGAAGGGTTTGATAAATTAATTGTAAAAAAAGACTATGAACAACCCAGAGACACATAGACGGTTTTTGCTATTTAAAGCACGGTGTAGTTAACCTTATTGTGGATGAAGTCATCTTGTTTACTTTGTAATAGATTAAGATAATTTCTTTGCAAGTTATTAATCAAAATAAGATATAAGATCATGAAACAAACTGATAATGATAAAATATTTACAAATGCATACATGGGTCCTTGGTTTGCAATGAGTACTGAAACACATCAAACTTTAACTAATGTAAAAAATTCACTTGTTACAACAATAGCAGTTATCAAAGATTATGTAAGAATCAACAAACCTCAATTTAGAAACAGTATTCTGGATGAATACAAATGACAGGTGTGCATAATTGAAAGTTGAAATCATACAATCTCAAGATAAATCAGAATTAGATAATTTAATCAATGCATGTGTGCAAGACAGAGAAGTTAAAGATATCAAACTATCCACAACCATATTATCAAATGATGTCATTCAATACACTGCAATGATCATGATTAACACGTAAGATAGATGATGATGAAATTGAGATTAACCCATACAATATGACTACAACAAAGAAGAAAAGAAGAAAATTGTTCAGAGATACAGATGAAGAAGACTGATGTAGTAAATATTTGAAATTCAAGAAATATTCATTTTATTTATTATACTGGAAATAACATATTCTTTACAGAACAAAATGACGTTTATTCAAAGCAAATGCCCCTATTGTGAACACGGAAATCCAATAGTTGCCACACGAACATTATGGTTAATCCATCTTGCAAAGCACAAAGAAGAAATCATAGAGCATCTAGTTGCAGTATCTGATGAATGTGAGTTTTGTTCATATCCTGAAATGTCTGCAAGTGACAAACATGCAGCAGCACATTACAGATGGGCCCATCAAAAACATGAATTGCTTGAATGGGCTGTAGACATGCTTGAAGAAAAAACACAGATACCTGAATAACTTTTATTTAAAATATAATTTTGTTTTAAATTATTTTGTATGAGTGTAAATAAGTTTGAATTCCTTGGCCAAAGTATCTGCAATGTTTTGAAGATATGTAACTTCCCTCATACTAGATTTTCCCTTTCCTAGTTGTCTCATTAGAATAAAACAATGAACAATAGGGTCACGTTCAGATTCTTCAGGATCTTGTTTGTCAGTTATTATTGTAAAACAATCTTTAAACTCTAAACAAAAATCCATTACAAGCTCCTTCCAACTTTCAGAAGATTGTGATATCCCCAAAGCAGAAGCCAATTCTTTAAATTCTTGAGTTCTATCACCTTCAAGAATTTTAATTGCTGAAACGGATCTATCCATATCTGGAAAATTATCAAGCATAGTTCTAATATGAAAACTCAGTATAAAAATCTAGAATCAAAATCTACCAACAATAAAAAACCAACATCTAAAATTTACAAACCTATGTTTCAACAAGTAAAATTGAACAGTCTGCCTTTTCTTGTACTTTTTTTGCAGTTCCCCCTATCTTAAAAATAGATATGTAATCAGCAGTAGATTTTTTCTTTTTAGCCATCACTATAAGATCAACATTTTCTTCATTTGCATATTTTATGATTGAATTTGCAGGATTTCCAGTTCTAAAAATCCCATCACATTTCAAGCCATCTGCTCTACATTGTGCAACTCGTTCAGCTAAGAATTTCCTAACATTATCTTTTACATTTGAAAGAAGAGATTCTATTTGATCATGTGTGGAGTTATCATCATCAGGTAATTCCTCAAAGAAAGGGTTAGACCAAGGCATGATTACGTTTAGAATAACAATTTTTGCAGAAGAATTTTTTGCGATGTATTTAGCATGTTTTAGTGCCTGGTCTCCTGCATCAGTACCTCCGTGAGGCACCAGAATTGTGCTATACATGAGCCCTAGTATCCTCCAGTGGAAATAAAGTTTTTCCAATTTTGTATCTAATAGATTCTTTAAACCAATTAAAGAAATACACTGAAATCTCAATTAATTCTATCATGCAACTACAATGGTTATTTGTAAATTAAATAAAATGGAAATTGAGTTGCTTCTGAATAAAATCAACTAGAATTTACCTTAATAATTTGAATATCTATTATGTTGCAGTGAATTCGTGATAAGACAGCCATTATTGTTCTACATCTAATTTTCAAAAATGGGTCTACCTTCATTTGAATTCACTTTATGAAAAAATACTAAAATTTATCTTTGAATTTCAACAAAAATATATTCTTTTTTAGAGTTTGGTATTATAGTCATTATTTTAGTTTCAATTTGATCAGTAATTGTTTCAATCTTATCAGTATCTAATCCGTCAATTAGATTAACTTCAATTCCAACAATGATAACAGTAGGACTAAGATGCATTGTCTTCATAGCCACCACCTTGTGTACTTCAGGTATTGTGTTCACAATACTTAGAATTTGTTCATTGTCTTTAGGAGAAATAGATTCACCTAACAAAAGTCCCCGATTCTCTTTTGCCAAGAAAAATGCAAAGGACATTAAGAGAACCCCAATGATTATGGAGCTTATTGCATCATAAACAGTATTTCCAGTTATATCAGTAAGAAATATTCCAACAGCAGCAACTGAAATACCAATCAATGCTGCTGTATCTTCAACTATTACAGTTAGAAGAGTAGTATCCTTACTATTTTTAAATTCAGAATATAGTGTTGACAATCTAACTTTTTTTCCACGTGCAATGATTGGCGCCTTAAAATGATTTATTGCAATTCTTAATGCATTTCCTTCAAAGGCAAATGCGATTGAAAGTACAATATAGTTAATCATTGGATTTTCAAAATGATGTGCATCTCCAAGTAAAGATGAAAATCCTTGTTGTAATGACAAAATTCCAGAGATACCAAAGATCATAGTAGCTACGATAAATGACCAAAAGAATTGGGATTTACCAAAACCGAATTGATGCAATTCATTTGCAGGCCTTTTACTCAGCCTAATTCCCAAGAGTAGCAATATTTGATTAACAGTATCAGATGCAGAGTGGTATGATTCTGCCCACATTGAAGCACTTCCAGTCATGGCTGCGGCAATGAATTTTGTAATTGCTATTCCAAGATTTCCAAAAAGTGCCGCATAAACTGCTTTAGTCGAACCTGTTGCCAATATTATTTTTGAATTCCATCACTATTTGTATCCACGTCATCTTTTTTCAATTTTTTCTCAACATCGTTATCCTTTTGTTGTATTTTTTTCTCAATCTCATCTGTTTCTTTCTCTATTTTTTTCTCAATCTCAGTAGTCTCTTTTTCTATTTTTTTCTCAAGACTTTCGTGTTTATCTTCAATTTTTTCTACATGAACTTTAATTTTTTCATTGATTTGTTTTTCAATTGATTCTTCTAATTTTTCTTCTGCAACAGGAAGAATTTTTCTTTTTATTAAGAATAAAATACGCAAAATCGCCTCAACTATAATTGCATAAATGACAAAGCCCGCTATTTTTCCTAAAAAGGGAATAAAATTATCGAGTCGTTCAAGCACTTGATCAGCCGTGAAAAAGATGTTGCTTGTAAGGAAAATACCTAACAGGGCAAATGGAATTAGTTTTGCAAAATCTTTTGCGAGATCTTCTTTATAATATGCAGATATTCTTACTGTCACAACTAAAGAAATCACTACAAGAAACACCAATTCTATAGAAAGATCTGGAGCCATAAAAAACAAGAATGTAGAATAGACTACAAACCAAACTAAAACCACCAGCGGGAAAACTACTACATATTTGACAACGTATGCAATTATCGATGTAATTTTTTTGCCATCTGTTTGATATTTGTCTAGTCCAATAGGAATCATTTCACGTCTTGCAATGAATCGATAGAAATTCCAAATGAAAATACCATATACCACCATTCCTATGGAATATAAAATCAAGTCAGAAAAGGAAACTTCTATACCAAAATTACTTGAAATATTTTCTATTTCAAAAAAATATTTTGTAAATTCATCTTCAATTGAAAAATCACCAATTTGTGCAAACGCTAATGGAATTTGCAATACAGCTAAAATCATTAAGACAAAGTAAGGAGAGTTCAAAAGTTCACTACACTTAATCTTAAATCATGTAAATACTTTGTGAGAATAATAAAAAAGAAAAAGCTAAAAATGAGACGGGTTAGATTTTTTAAAAAATATGTCCAGGGTCATCCCATCATGATAATATAGTTTGAATTCTTTGAATAATATCATCAGGTTCGCCCACATTATCCAAAGTTACAATTAGAAGCATATCACTACCAAATGGAAAAATTGCTCTTATCAAATTATCATATACCTGTAAAGTATACTGGGTATTGCCAATTTTTTCTGAAAGTGAAGTTCTAAAATTCCACGATTCAATGGTGTGTTGTAATGCAGTTATATTTTCTCTCTCAGTAAGATGATCAGTGATTCCATCCATAATTCGTTTATGTATTGCATTTCCTTGCAAATCATAAACCATAACATATCGGATGTTTCCTGAAATATTCATGATGCTGTTCAAGAATTTTTCTTGATCTGCAATTTTTAGTTCATTCATAAAACATCATTTGATGATTCCATAATTAAAGAAAGTAATACTTGTGTTAAATCTGAATTAAATCAATTGAGATTCAACAGAGTAAATTCGAACAAATATGTGTGATTTTTTAATAAGATTTCTAATTTGTTACTTAAATTTTTGAAAAAAATAATCAAGTGAATTTTCAAATTGTTTGTTTAGTTTTTGAAGATGATTAACATCTACAGTAAGAGCATCTTCATCAAACCATGGAGATGACAAATATAATGATCTATTCATCTCAACTTGAATCCAAGGAAGAGGTCTATTCCCATATGTTTTCGTAATATGGCCGCCATGAAACGGATCATTTAATGATATGTCAGATCTATCAACAAAATATGATTTAGATATAGAATCAGCTAATAATTCCATCATTTCCTGAGAAGCTGTTTTTCCATCATCATTAGAAATACAAAACAAGGGTCTTTTTGATTGTGTTTTATCTGGAGAGAAATAAGGAGCAACAGATGCCATTGAATGACAATCTAAACATAATTGTAAATCTAATTCATCGATACTTTTTTGAATTGATTTATGATATGGATTATAATACATTTCAATAAGCATTGTTTTTAGTGAATCATCAGGTTCTTTTCCATTTGTATAGATTGGTTTATCATAACATGTCTTACTCTTAATCAATCCATCAGGATTATTTGGAGGCATGTCTTGTATAGAACGATTAAGATCCACAAATGGTCTTGCAATATCAGTTTTAATTACACGTTGAACTTTATCTCCCAAATCATAAAGTTCTATTACAAAAGGATCTGAATCATCAAATAGATCCTTATTTGTAATGGACAGATGGCCTTCAAGTTCAGAAGGTTTTCGCGTTCCTCCATGAGGTATCGATAGTAACACAGGTAGTTTAGTCAATTTATCCCCTCTGCAGTTCCATCGCGTCTTACTTCAGCTACTCCATGAAAGCCTTCCTGAGTCTGAAGTTTCATTGTAGCGTGAATGGCACCATGATAAAATGAATATCTATCTTTTACAGAAATTTCATAGCCCATTTCTTTAAGATAATCAATTATTTCAGTTCGAAATCCGCCATCTTCAATACTTACTGTACCTCCAATTGAACAATGAAATCGCGGTCTTTCAATTGCTTCACTCATTGGAAGATCACCATCAATTATTCGTGAAAGAAATTGAGTAATAGTAGAAAAAATCCTCTGACTACCAGGACTTCCAACCACCATCCATAATTTTGAATTATTAAAAATTAGTGAGGGAGAAACTGAAGTCCAAGGAATTGAATTAGGACGAATATAGTAAGGATGATTTGGATTAGTAAATTCAAATGCAGACATGTAGTTGTTGTATAAAAATCCCAATCCATCGGCTGCTGCTTTGGAACCATATGCCAATTCTACAGATTGTGTGATACCTACAGCGTTTCCTTCATTATCCATAGTTGAAAGATGAGTAGTATCCTCACCTCCAAAATCAGGATCAATCATAGGTAATGTTGCATCCATAGAATTATGAATGGAATCAGCCATTTGTTTTGCAAAACTTCGTTGTAAGTGTAATTTATCCTGAATTTGATCATATGTGTGACGATTAAATGGTCGCTGTATTCTATGCAGAAATGCCTTTCTAAAAGTTTCAGCAACAAAATGATATGAACTTAATTTGGAACTGCGCAAAAACTTTGATGGGAGATGATTTAACATCATCAATGTAAGTAAAAGAGTCCTTCCGGCTGCAGGCGGAGGTAATGTAACAACAGTCAAGTGTCTATATTTTCTACTGATTGGTTTTCTAATTAGAGGTTCAGGAATATATGACAGATCTTCCTCTTGAATTAAACCTCCATTATTCTTCATATCAAGAGCAATTTTTTTTGCAATTTCACCATGATAGAAAATTTGATAGCCATAATTAGAAATTGCTTTAAGCGTTTCAGATAGATCTTCTTGAATGAATCTGTCTCCTACATCATATGGAACAATACCATCTTTTAAAAAATATTTTGCGCCAGATTTTGATTTGATTGAAAGAAAATTTTTTAGTTCTCTTTCTTGTAAATCATGTTGGAGTTGAGTAATTTTGTATCCTTTTTTGGCAATCTGAATTGACGGGGCTACTATTTTTTGCCATTCTAGTTTACCGTATCTCTCATGAAGAAATCCAATCAAAGATAAAGTACTTGGAACAGTAGTTGCTTTGTATCCCAAACGGCGATTTTTTTTCTTTGTGTAAACAGACGAGTTAGCTAAAGACGGGGAACGACTAGACCCATCAAGGGCATATGATTTTCCATTAACATGAATAATACCCATAGATTGACCTCCAATTCCAGAGGCCTGAGGCTCACACACACCTAATGCAAGTGCAGTGGCACATGCTGCATCAATTGCATTGCCTCCTTTTTTAAGCATTTCAACTCCCGCTTTTGTAGCAGCAGGGAATGCAGATGAAACCATTCCTTTTTTTGCCACAGAGCATTTTTTATCAGAAGTTGGTTTAAACGAATTCTCTATTTTTTCAATGTTCATTTTCTAACTCTTTCTCTAATCAAGTGATATATCCTTTCCACAATGAGTGCACGTATTGTTAATGGATGCCTTCTTTTTTCTAAGTTCTTCAGTAAATGCAGATGCCATAATTCCTGTGGGAATTGCATAAACTGCAATTCCGATTACAGCAACACCTGCTGCAATTAATTTTCCAGGTATAGTTATTGGATAAACATCACCATAACCTATCGTTGTTAAAGTAACTATTCCCCACCACATAGATGCAGGAATACTAGAAAAAACTTCAGGTTGTGCTTCATGTTCTGCATGATACATCAAACTAGATGCAAATATCAACACAATAAATAAAATGAAAAATGCAACTGCTAAATCTCCAGCCTTTGATTTGAATACTTGTCCCAAAGTTTGCATTGGATCAGAGTATCTTGCAAGCTTGAAGAGTCTAAACAATCTCAAAAGTCTAATTATTCTAATGAAGCGAGTATCCGCAACTACAAATGGCAAGAAGAATGGAAGTATTGCAGCTAAATCAACTAGCATCATAGGAGTAAATACAAATCTCAGTATACCAAATTTTGAATTTTGATATTTTGGGTTTAGCTTACAAACAATAATTCTTCCAATATACTCTGCAGTGAAAATAATAACAGAGAATACTTCAAAAGGAGTAAAGAGATAACCGTACTCATCTAAAACAGATACTTCTGTTTCAATAATGACTACAATAACATTTACAGTGATTAAAGCAATAATAAAAAATTGAAAAGCCTTGGTGACTCCATCATCAGTTGTACCTTCAAGGATTTCATATGTTCTTTGTAGTGTCCTATTGGTCATAATTTAGCCTCAATTTGTTGAAAGACTTTGGAAAAAAATGAGTTGTTTTATAGAAATTCAGATTAAAACCATCTCTTTTTCTTAAACCAGGCAAGCATTATTCCAGATATGGTCGCCATGGCAAGTAGCATAACAAAATAACTCCCCTCCCATTCCAATTCTGGCACATATGAAAAATTAGTTCCATAGATACCAGCTATGAACGTGATAGGAATGAAAACTGCTGCAACTATGGTCAAAGTCTTCATGACCTCATTCATCCTATTACTTACACTGGATAGATAGGTGTCAAGCATACCGCCAATCACATCTCTCAACCCTTCAATAGAATCAGTTACCTGGATAGTATGGTTATAGACATCACGAAGATATGTCCTAGTATTATCAGATACCAAAACTGTAGAATCTCGCTCTAGTGAATTAATGATTTCTCGTCCGGGCCAGATTGCTTTTCTTAATGCAATCATTCTACGTTTTAGTGTCTGAATGGTTTGCATTGTTTCAGGTGTAGGATTTTGCATCAAGTCTTCTTCTAGATCCTCAGTTAGGTCACCAATTTTTTCTAACACCAAGAAATAACTATCAATGATAGCATCGATAAGAGAATAAGCAAGATAATCTGTTTTTAGTTTTCTAATACTACCAGAATTTTCTCGTAATCTTTTTCTAATCTCATCAAAAAAGTCATCCTGAATTTCTTGAAAAGTTAAAAGATGATTTTCAGCCAATACAATGGATATTTGTTCTAAATCCAATTTTCCTGTTTGAGTGTCATAATGTGGCATTTTCAACATTATCAAAATATGATCATCAAATATTTCAACAGAAGGTCTTAGTTCAGTATTCATAATGTTTGATTGGTGGAGAGAATGGATACCAAAATTATCTCCAAAAGTTTTAATTATATTTGGATCATGGACTCCAATTATATTCACCCAGGAAACATTGGGTTTGTTTTTAGATTCTAAGCATTCTTCAAACGACGCATTAGTAATTTCGTTAATTTTTTCAGAGTCGTATTCAATTAAATTTACAGTAACTTTATCTACTTTTTGTTCTCCAACATGGATTAAAGCCCCAGGGCGATGACCTATGGTATCAGAAAGGGTTGTTTTCTGAGTTTTAGTTTTATTTACAATGCCACCCATAATACCAGCAATGTCTTGCAATCCTAGATCATTTGTAATTTCTTTGACTTTGGAGGTTTTGCTTGCTACTCCAACAATAATGAATCCAGCTATGATTGAAAAAAGTAAACTTACCATTAGAGGTGTGAAATCCCCTATGATTGCAGATTGGTATATTGCATTTACATCAGTCTGTGAACCTGCAGGCACAATCAAACCAATAACAGTGTCAAGTAAGAAAAATAGAAAAGAGATGCACGCACCAATAATTATTGCAGTAACAACAGTAATTTTTGGAGGAATATCAATATTTTTTTCACCTTTGTATGGAGAAAGAAATTTTTTGTATCTAATAATCAGTAAAGCCATTGCAGTGATGATTATTGTCGAGATTATCCACCAACCAACAAGCCAAGGACCTTGTTGAGATTCAATTTGTTCAACTCCAGATATGAGATCTTGAATATTTCCTGTCAGAGGTAATGAAAGTAATGATGTTGCGATTCCAATAACAATTTGATATAAAAATGCAAAAGTAAAGCCATAGACAAGTCTGTTGATAACTATTCCAATTTTATCCCTCAATTCAGTTACACCTCATCTAAAATTCGCTGAATTCTAATAGATGTTGGTTTGTTTTTTTCTACTTGCTCGATTTTAATTGATAGAGAGCTAATTTTCACAACATCCCCAACTTTTGGTATATCATGAAGTTGTTCGTGTAATAATCCATTTAATGTTGAATAATCATCAGGATATGGAATGTTTGTTTTAAATGCAAGGTTGACCTCGTCTATTTCTATATCACCATTTGTGATTATTGTATTCTCATCAATTCTCTCATAGAGTTTTATGTTAAAATCAGTCTCATCTCGAATTTCACCTACAATCTCTTCAATGAGATCTTCCAAAGTAACGATACCTTCGACTCCTCCAAATTCATCAACAACTATTGCCATGTGAGTATTTTTTGCTTGCATTTCTTTGAGAAGAGTGCTCATCTTTTTTTCTTGTGATACGTAAATTGGATCACGAACAAAATCTTTAATTTTTTTATGTTGTAGTTCACTATCTTTCAGATGTTTTAGTAAATCGCGTACATGTAAAATACCAATAATGTCATCACGATCCTTATCATAAATTGGAACTCTAGAATGACCACTTTGATGAATTGTATCTGCTGCATCAAACAATTCTACATCTCCTTGTAATGTAAACATCCTAGTTCTCGGCGTCATTACAGATCTTATTACATTATCATTAAAGTCCAATGCACCGTGAACCATATCTCGTTCAGACGTTTCTAATGCATCATCTCGGTGACCTTGATCAATAATACCTTTAATTTCCTCACCAGTCAATGCAGGTGGTCGATAACCACTACCAGTAAGTTTGATAATACCCCGAGTAATTCTTTCAAGTATCCAAACTATTGGATAAAGCACATAACTAAAAGCTAATAGAACCCCACTGCACCTTAACGCAACTTTTGTTGCATTTGCATTGCAATAGGTTTTAGGAGTAACTTCACCAAAAATGATAATTAAAAATGTCATAATTCCAACAGCAATTCCCATTCCATTATCACCAAAAATTTCTATAGCGACAACAGTTGCAAGAGATGCAGAACCAATATTTACTAAATTATTTCCAAGATTTACACTTGACATCATCCAGCCTGGATTGGAATGTAATTTTTGAAGAGCCTTTGCACCTTTGGTCTTATTTTTTACCAATCGCTCTATAGTAGCTTGACTTGTACCAACAAGGGCCACTTCCAATCCACTAAAAAATCCTGAAAGCCCAATTAATGCTGCAAGTGCGGCTAATTGATATTCTAAACTCATTTCTGTGCACACCTGAAGATAACAGATGCCAATAAAGCTGATCTTTCTACAATACTATCATGAATAATGTATTCTTTAGATGAACGATAACGATTTCCTAATGGTCCAAATCCATCTAATGCAGGAAGTCTAATGGGGACATTACTAATGTCCGAAGATAGTAATTGAGCATGTTTTTTAATTTTAATTTCATGCTTTTTAGCCAAATCTTCTACCAACTTGTAGAATTTAGTATCAGAAGGCTCCTCCAATACAGGATGTCTCGTTTGAATTTTGTTTACTGCAACATCTAGTTTTTTAGAACTAGTTTCGCGTTTCTTCATTACAGTCTTAATTTTTGAATCTAGTAATTCTCCAAGTTTTTCTGTTTTGTAACTGCATGTCAGGGATATTGTAGCATAGTTTGGAGTATGACCATGAGAACCTTGAGCTACAACAGATGTTGTACTTAATCGATAGTTCTTCTCATCTTTTGAAATCTTATCAATGGCAGCTAATTTTTTTGCCAATATAGGAATTATGCCATGAATGTTAGAAGTTGATTCATCGCCAGTTGTGGTAAATCGTATTTGATAATCACTTCGACCATAGCAGGTTGTAATAATTCCTCCATCAATACTTCCAGATTTTAATCCAAGAATGTATTTTGATTGTTTTGATATTTCTTCAATTAAGCTACTACTATGTCGTCCACCTAAACTATCATCAGTTGTAAGTAATATACCACATTTTATTTTTTTGAGTCTTTTTGAAAATCTTAATGCATGTAATGCACCCAACATCACTACCAATCCACCTTTACTTTCAGCAACGCCTGAACCTACAATCTTATCACTAGTTTCAGAATATGTTATCAAATCACTTGGTCCATAATGAGTGTCCATATGAGATATGAACAAAACATCATTATGAGAATCAGAATGATTCTTAAAATAACGAAAGTCTCCAACATCGGATTGTTTGTAAATCTGTTCATTAAATCCAAGATGAGACAACCGTTTTGACAATTTAGATCCTAATTGATTGACATTCTCAATATTGTATACGTGGGTATTGAGATTGACATAATCTTTCAGAGTTTCTTTTAGACTCTGTAAATGACTTCTCAAATATGTCCTAGCAACAACACGTAATGGTTGAGTTAAATCAACTTCATCATCAATATGTTGAGTAATGGAGCCAAAGTAGCGAATTACTGCAACATCTAAAATTTTGTTTACGAGAGATTCATACGTATATCCAGCAGTTTTGCCAGCATGATAAAACGAACCACCAGTTCCAAGGCTAGCCATTGAATTTAATTCAAGGATGTAAAGATTCTCATCTTTATCCATTCGAAAATCAACTCTAGTATAATCATTTAATCCCAAAGACGAAAATGCATCGATACACATTTGTTTCATCTCAGCCTCTTTTTCTTTTGATAACTTTGCAGGACATGTTTTTTCAACTCCACCTTTTTTCTTTTTATCAGCAATAGTTTGTATTTGATCAGGATGATCAAGATTAATTTCAACTATTGGTAAAACTTCTATGTTTGGTTTATTTCCCAATAAACCCACAGCAAATTCTCGTCCTGAAATGAATTGTTCTACCAAAATATCTTGTTGGAATTTTTCAATTTGTACTTTAACTGCAGCTCTCAAGTCATCCCAATTATCTACAACTTCCATCCCCATAGAAGTAGATTCTAGTTTTGGTTTTACAATCACAGGAAATACCAAGTCATCATGTGTATCATCTGGAGTTCGAAATACCCAAAACCCAGGAGTTGGAATTTTATTTTTCTGTAAAACAATTTTGGTCATTACCTTATCTTGAACAATGGCATGACCTGCTGGACCGGAACCGATGTATGGGATTCCAAGCATTTCCATCATTGCAGGAATGTGTGTGTACCTGTTCTGACCTTGTATACCATATGCCATGTTAAACACCATGCCAGGGTTTTCACCTGCAACTACTTTTGGCATAAATTCTTTTAATTCTTCATTTAGATGAATATCACCTTCAATTACCTTGACAGTGTGTCCACCCTTTTCTAATGATTGAGCAACTCTTTCAACAGCTTTTAGACTATAGTGTTCTTTAGTAGTCATTCCAAAAACATTGATTACATCATTTGGATCTATCTTATTTTCATTATAGATTAAAGCAACTTTCATTATATTTTCTCATTTTTTTTAATTGGTTTTATACCCATGTATCATGACGGCGGGGCCTTTTTCTTAGTCCATGCCTGTTCATTAAGTTGATGACATTTACAATCAGCACTTTTCCCTTTACAACTTTTGTGATGTAATGTAGTATCACATTTGTTACAATCAGGGTCTCGCCAGCTTGCTTGATTTCCACAATTCGGACATCGCATGACTAGTCATAATTTTGAAACACTATAAGCATAGAGGATTTTGAACTAGTTTAGAAATTAAATAACTAGCTGTCTTAATTCTGACTTAAGTCAAGTAATAAAAGATCTAGTATGATCATGATTCAATATGTTTAAAATTAAGACCTATTCTTAAAAAAATATGTCTGATGTTACAGTTGAAGGTATCAAGAAACTAGATATCGCATGTAAGAATCTGTCAAAGGAGAATAAAATCAGACATGTAGGAGTAATTAACAATCTTGGAAAACTAATTGCAGGAGGTTTCAAAGCAGGAACATCCCCACTATTAGATAAAGATAAAATTGCCATGACATACATGCAAATGCAATTAGATTTTAAAATGAGACAAGAATTAGACGAGGCTCTAGGACCAATTGACTATATTGCATCAAGGAGAACAAAACAATTGATAATCAGCGTTCCAATTGGAAATAATTTGGTTCTCATTTCAGCAGAACCTGATGCTGATGATAAGGAAATAATTAAAAAAGCAGAAGCATTATTTGACGATATATCAATATCCACAATTTAATTTAAAAATTAAAAATATTTTCTAATATCATCTGTATATCTCAAGTCTTGAGTAATAATGAATTGAGTTTCACTCTATTTTCTAAAATGTCATTTCGTAATTCACTAATTTCTTGAGTTAATTGAAGAGCAATTGGTTCGGTTGTAGAATCAAGTTTTTTAGAAATTAGATCACCCAAATTACTTCTCTTATCAGCAAGAACAACTTCCATTTCAGATATCTGAGTTTCTAAAGATTGGATTTGTTTTGAAATTCCAGAGTTTCCACTAATTGTAGGTATTATGGATTCAGAATCCAATGCATTGATTCTTGTAATGCCAACTTGACATGATTCAGGAATTATTCTATCAATTAATTTGACATCAACTGTTTCGGTGTCTGATGTAACGGTGATTATTGGCAATCTAATAGATTGCATACCTGCACACGCTTCAAAAACTACATTGAATCTTTTAACGTCAGGGTTACTAGTTCCTGATGGAGCAACAACACTTGGAGTTACTGAAATAAGGTTTGTACTCATTCCCTCAAGAGGTTGTCCTGTAATTGATTTTGGGAAATCAATTTTAGATACTTTGGTACTTGGAGGGACATATAAAACCATGAAATACCTTCTGAGTTGATCCTGAAGTTCTTTCAATTCTTTTTTCATAGTTATGATACTGCTAATATTTTCAGACTCTTGGGATTGATCATTTGATTTTGGTATTTTTGCTTTTGCAATAGCAATTTTAGTTTTTAAATCAGCAATTTGAGATTCAAGTGAGGAAATTTTTTCTGAAATTCCTCCTTTATTCAATAGAGTTGCAGAAATAGAATTAGGATCTGCAGCTTTAATATTTACAGAGCTAGTATAACAAGAGTTTGCTTTTAGAGGAGTTGCTAATTTTACATATTTAGTTTCACTATCAGATGTGACAAAAATTTCAGGTGCTCTAATTAATTTTGTAGTACTACATGCTTCAAAGACATACGAATATCCAGAAATGCTAGATTTTGCAGTAGTACCGCTAGCAAGTTGTTTTAATGTTACAATTTTTGTGATAGTTCCAACAGATTCACCTTTTTTCAATTTCTTTTCTTTGATTTCTGCTACTTTTTTCTCAGAAAGTTGTTTTGCCCATCCATGTTCTGCTAATTTTTCAGCAGTAGTTGGTTTTACACAAGCAACTTTATCAGAAGAACTTTTAGTAATTTTCACTAATCCCTCTGCACAAATTATCTGATCATTTGTAAAGTCTAATTTCATTTGTTGTCTTGGACTAATTACATCTGCAAACGATTGTGAAGGTAAAGTGCCTGAAATTAAAATAACTCCTAAAATAACTGCAAAGATAGGAACTGAGTTCATAACAAATCAGTACTTTCATCGTTATAAAACATATCCTTAATTGATGTAATGCCACATGAAATCAATTGTTGTCTTTTTTATAAAGTCCAATATTTTTTAGAAATTTGTTTGATTCTTCTAGAGCGTGTTTTTTGATTTTTACTCTATCATCGTTTTGAATTGATTTTGAGGCCAGTTGTAGCATCTCATCCATGAGATGAATTCCGCCTTGTGCACCTTTTTTGAGCCCTAACTGGTAAAGCAGAGGCAATTTGGACATATCATTAGGCACATTCATCTTGATTTCAGGAAGAGTAATTTTTTCTTCAGGAGACTCAATTTCTGTGAATTTATCCACTACCTTAGAGAGTAATGTTTCTAGATTTTCACCAAGATTCCTCTCAAGTTTGGTATTCTTTTCTTTTCTAGCCATCATTACAATTCTCTTAATTTTTAGAATAGCCTGATTGGTCTCAACCGAATTAAAGTCAGTTGCAGAAAGATCCAAACCGAAATCATGCATAAATGCCTCTGCAATATATGAAATTGCTTCTTTTCTACAAGATGCCTTTGTTGTTCCAAATGGACAATTATCGCAATTTGTGGTAAAGTATCTAGCTCCTCTTTGACCAAAACTTGAAAGAACAATCTTGTCTTGTTCACGTAGCTTGCCAATAGTTCTTGAGATAAGGCCTTCATCAATTAGCAATGCTTGAGAAACTTCTTGGTTAGAATAAGACCCTTCATCAATTAAAGCTAAAATTTCTTCTTCCAATTCTCCAGGAGAACGTCTAGATGGCTCATCGATTGCATCAGCTAAATAATGAGATACGATCTTGTCAGTTTTTTCATGATTGATAACAAATGTTTTTCCGTCAAATTGTGCATTAAGGCCAGATAAAGTTTCATCTTTGAGGATTTTCTTGAGGATTTTTTCAAGATTTTTAATTTTAAAGTCTTTTAAAAGTTCAGTTATCTTAATAGTGGAAATTTTTAGATTGTTTGCAGCAAATATATGATATAGCGCCCATCTAATTTTTCTTTCATCACTTCTCTCAATTAATCTCAACAATCCACAAAAAACATCAATTCTTTCCCATTTTATATTAGAAACTTCATCTTTGGAATTTTTGATAAATAATGCTCTATCTAGTTCTTTTAAAAAATCTTCAAATTGTTTTACAAGGTGAGGTTTTTTAATTTTTGATACCAGTTTAATTTTAGAACTTTTTGAAATTGCATCAAGTAATTCTGATTTTGATAAAAATGGTTTATCTCTAAGTGATTTTGTCTCATATTTGAAAAATTCAAAAAATTCTAAATTTCTATTTTTGATAGATATTGGTTGAAAAACTTTTAGCCCTAATAGATTTGAAGAAGAAAGACCCATAATATCATAAAACTAGTTGACTATTTATGCCTATCAAGACAAGTACATGACCAAATATATTTCAATTAATAATTAAAATTATACACAAAGATTCTAATCCAAAGCAAGTACTGTGAATTTTGTATACTTGCGTTAATGGAAAAAATTCAATTTTCTTGTAATAATTGTGGTGGAGATTTGACAAATCAGATTATCTGTTATGGAACATTATGTTCAAAATGTTGGGATAAAGTCAAGCCCGACAGACGAAATATTGAAATAAAATAACAAGTCAATAGATATCAAATAGAGGAAATACAGAAATGCCACTCTTAACAGAAAAATCATCTGGAAACAGCAACATAGGAGATCTTTGCCCCATATGTAATAGGCCAAAAAAAGATCACACCGTTGAAGAGATTAAGATTTGTTCTGACAAATTAAAAGACATAGAAAAATCAGGAAAATAATACCAATTAATAATTTCAAAAGTTATCAACACAGTTTAGAATGCAAACAGATTTGAAAATCTTAAAAGTCTAAATTTACCAAATGTCTAAAAAATCATGGGCAAAATAAAACTAATTGGCATCAGCATTCTGATAATCATAATATTTCTAGGAATATTATTTGCATATTCGTATACTCATCTGAGCATAAATCTAAAAGATGTTGAATTTCAAAGCATAGACTGGGAGACATTAACTTGGTCTAATCTACTAAATGTAGGACTAGATACATTATCTGGAGACTGGTTTAACGCAGCATTTAGTTTGATTCAAGGAATTAACTTGAACTTTATTTTTAATGTAAATAACAATGGTTTTCTTCCCGTATACATTCCAGATTTGTATTATGACATTTTGATTAATGATATTAGAATTGGCAGAGGCAATAGTAACATAGACACCACAATCTATCCTGGAGAAACTAAAGAGATCATATCATTTCAAAATATTCAAAAAAATAGTTTTGCTCCAGCCATAAATTCCATAGTGAGTACTCAGGGAATGATTGAAATTAAAGTAAGAGGTACTGCATATTTTAAAATATTTGGAATGAATATACCAATTCCATTTGAATCATCCAAACAAATATCAATTTACGATGAAGTTAGAAATAAAATAAATTCAGAAATTCAAAAAAACCAACCACAAAATGATGGATGGGTAAACATTACAGCAAAAAACCCTCTTGAAAATGTACTAAATTCAATAACAACTGAATTGTTTGGTGCAGAAAACTTGGATCTTTTACTATCTGGGCAAACAATTGTGGACTCTACCTACAAAGTTACCCCAAAGTCATATTCACATGTCTATTTTACACTACAATGTACAGCAAATATCCAAGGAGGATTTATTGCAAACGCATTACTTGGAAATAACATAGTTGTCTTTATTCTAAATGAAGAAAATTTCAAAAAATTCGAAGAGGGACAAAATGCATCAACGTATTACAAAAGCAACAAGGTTGAATCAGGAACTTTTGATGTAACATTGGTTCCAGGTGAATATTACATCATAATGTCAAATGAGCATTCAATGTTTTCAACAAAAACGGTTCAACTACAAGCAGCATCAACATGTTCATAACAGTATAAAATCAATCATACATTTTCATAATTACTGTCATTTAAGAGAACATTATTTCTAGAGTAATCCACATCAATTGCAATGATTACAGGCTTGTCTTTGATTTTTTTAGCCTCATCTAAAATTTTTGGAAACTCTTCTGTGGATTTAACTACATACCCTACTGCTCCAAAACTTTCAGCCAGTTTAATAAAATCAGGATTGGTAAATTTTGTAAAGACACTTTTTCCAAATTCATTTTTTTGCTTCATAGATATCATACCCAAGTCACGATCACACCACACCACAGTAATAATTGAAATCTTTAGTCTAACTGCAGTTTCAAGTTCCTGCACGTTCATCAAAAACCCGGCATCACCACACATTGCAACCACATTTCTTTCAGGGTAAACTAGTTTGGCAGCCATTGCACCTGGGAATGCAAACCCCATAGAACAAAATCCATTTGGAATAATGCAAGTGTTTGGCTGATATGTTTTGTAAATTTTAGCAATCCAAAGTTTGTGTGCTCCAACATCTGACAAAACAATGTCATGTTCGCCCATGGCATTTCTAACATCTATCACTAATTTTTCAGGTTTTATTGGAAAAGCCAAGTCATCATTAAATGAATCACGTCGCTCATCAACTTCGCGTAAAATTTTCTTAAAAATTTCAGGAATTTCTTTTCGTGGGAAAATATCTAATTCAGGATGTATTTCTTTTTGAGATTCTAATTCAGATAAAATATCATCAATTGCATATTCAATATCTGAAACTATTTCCACTTTGGGTCGATAATATGTATACACTTCAGAAGGCGTGAAATCAATATGGATGATTTTTTTATTCAAATCCTGATTCCAATTTTTAGGGCTATACTCTACAAGATCAACACCCACTGCAATTACAACATCTGCAGATTTCATTGCAAGTAATGCATGGTCTGCGTCTTTGATTCCAATAGTATGCAAATGAAGTGGGGAATCATCAGATACAACTCCTTTTCCCATAAACGTATTCATTGCAATAATGCCAGTTTTTTCTACAAATTTACGAATGTGAGTACTAGCGTTTTCTCTAACACATCCATTTCCTAGAAAAATTATAGGATTTTTTGCGTGAAGAATAAGCTGTGCAGCCTGTTTAATCAATTCTTCATTTGCACCAGATCTAAAGATAGGTTGAGGTTCTATTGGGGGAATGTCTGTATCTTTTTTTGCAATATCTTGAGGTAGTTCAATATGTACAGCCCCTGGTTTTTCCTCTAATGAAATTTTAAATGCACGTCTTACAATTTCTGGAATGTTTTGTGGATTACGTATAGACCAATTCCATTTTGTAATTGGTTTGAACATTGTAATAGCATCCATATTTTGATGGGATTCTTTGTGTAACAGATGAGAATCAGTCTGTCCAGTAATTGCAAGTAATCTTGATCTATCCATGTTTGCATTTGCAACACCAGTAACTAGATTTGTTGCACCAGGGCCCAAAGTAGCCAAACACACTCCAACTTTACCAGTTAGTCTCCCATACACATCTGCCATGAATGCAGCGCCTTGCTCATGCCGAGTCAAAATGAATTTAATTTTAGACTCAGATAACGACATCATAAAATCAGCATTCTCCTCACCAGGGATACCAAAAATGTATTCTACACCTTCAGTTTCCAGACATTTTACAAATAAATCAGAAGCTTTCAATATTATTCCTATAATTTACTATAGTATCATTTGTTAAAAAAGTTCCAATGGCAAAATTAGTGATTAACATGTATTGCTAATTTTTTAAAAGAATGTATCCATAATTTTAACATATTAAAATTACAATAATTAAAAATTAAATTTCTTGGTCAATACTTCCACCTTGACCATACAACACATGCATGGTAAACGTATCAGTGACATCAGGGTGATTTCTTAATCTTTGGATAATTTTTTCTACGCCGTTAGGATCCGGTGTTTTAATTTTAATAAAAATATCATACTTGCCCCATATACCGTTAATTTCAATTATTTCACGTAATTCTTTGAGTTCTGTAATTACGCTTATCTCACGGCCAGTTTTACAATTTATGAGGATGTATGCTTGCATACATTCAATCCCATTTATGATAGATAAAGATCACGCCCCAAATTACATAAATTTGTAAAATCAGGCTCAAAATTTACCACATTTGTTGAAGGGGGTTTTGGAGATTATTGCCATAGAGAATGTCATAGAAAAGACATTTTATTGTACAATCTCTCTGTAAAGTAACCTAAAATTTTATTATTTATTCAGATTCTAATTCTTCATCATCTTTCATCAAGCTGTCCATGATATGACCATGGGACAATTTCTGAAATACAAATACAGAGTCTGCAATTAGTAGAACCGCTATAGCAAGACCAATACCTGAAATAATAAATGGTAAAAATGGTAGCAATTCCAAGTCTGCAATGTATGGCTGGATTACAGCAATTAATACCAAAATAAATCCAGTAAAGAAAATATTTCGCAGTAATCTATGCAGAGGTTTTTCTTCTAACTGTTTAGTGTCAGCAGGAATTAGTTTTGTAGATAAAATATCAGATATGTTTGTAACTAGTTTCTCAATTTTACCAAGCATTGCAATAACTGGATAAACAATTAGCAGTATACTCACAATAGTTAATAATATTTCAGGATCAATGGCCAAAGGAACTCCAGTTTGATTGATAATATTCACTATATCATCATTAAAGTAATCAATAACTGCTAAAATTGCAATCACTATCATCAAATTTACAAAGAATTTTGGACCATGTTCTTTGAGTAATTTATTAAATTGAGTATCACCATCTGATGAATTCATTAATTTGTTGAAGAATCTACCTACAATGAAAATTGGATTTAATAATTTCATTGGAACGTAACTTTTTCTGTTTGCAATGGTGGGTAATGCCTTCAACAATAGTGGAATACACAGCATTGTAGCTAATGTCACAAGCATTGTAACTGGATATAATGTATCTCGAACAGAACCTCCATCTACTGCCTGTTTTGCCATGATAAATGAGAATTCCCCTCTAGGAACCATCACTGTGCCAATAGTAGATGCACCATGAATGTCATGACCACCAATAGATGATCCAAAGAAATTGCCTACAAATTTTCCAATAATTGCTAAAATAATGATAGGTATTGAGATCAGTGCAACTTCAGGAATTGCCATTATATTTACAAGCATTCCAATTGACACAAAGAATATCACTCCAAAGAAATCACGTAGCGGGAGAATTTTTTTAGTAATTTGTTCAGAATGCTTCGATGATGCAATAATCATTCCCATGATAAACGCGCCAATTGCAGAACTCTGTCCTAGAAAATGAGCAACAACTGCCAAACCAAAGCCCAGCGCTAATGCAGTGATGAATGGCGCTTCAGGAATATCTAAATCATGAATTTTTTCCAGCAATTTTGGAATTAGTTTAATGCCCAAGCCCAACGCTATTACAAAGAATGTTAAACTCTGTAAAACTAAAATTCCAACTCCAGTGAAATCAAGATCTGCACCAGCTGATGCATTTCCTAAAATTACTAAAAGTAGTACGGCTGCAAGATCCTCTACTATCAAAATCGTTATGACAGTGTTGAATTCTTTTGTTTTGACTAGTTTAAGATCCCTCAGTATTCGAAGAGAAATTGCAGTACTACTGATTGATAAAATTCCTGCCAGATACAGTGCCTCCAAATGAGTCCAACCAAAAGAAAAAGCCCCGATATATGCCAGGAAAAACATTATTGATAATTCAGACATTCCCACAACAATAGGTTTGATTCCAGCTTTGCGTAATTTCTGTAAACTAAATTCCAACCCCACAACAAAAAGAAGAATAATAATTCCAAGTTCTGCCAGCAGATTAATCAGTTCCACATCATCAACAATACCCAGTCCGTACGGACCTGCAATCATTCCAATTAAGATAAAACCAATAATTGTAGGAAATTTTATTTTTTTCATAATTCCAGCACCAATCATCCCACCTCCAAGCAACAGTGCCAATAATGCTAGAAAATCAGTTACTTCAACAGTCATAACTCTAGATAATTTTTCCAGTTACAGCATCTATTCTGGCAATTACAACCTTGTTTTTCTTATCATAACACTTTGTCTCATAAATTGGTACAAGTATCTCACGAAATTCAGTTACAACGTATTCCTCACGATTAATTTTCAGATCATGTCTTAGACTTTCTTTGAGTTTCTGAGATAGTTTTGAAAATATTTCATCATCAGTCATTTCAGTTCTTCTGATGTGGTCTTTATTTACATCAAGTACCCTTTGAACATAATTTTCTACTGCATCAGAGTGGGTACTGTAAGCAAAAGTAGTTTCCAATCCATTGTGATCAAAGTACATTGAATCAGTCATACTTTTGAGTGCATTTTCAACTACATTAAGTTCCAGATCTTGTTTTGAAATTCCAACTCCTTGTTTCATTTTTTTGCCAAATTTTTTCCACGTCCCAGATTCATTTGAGATTGGAAATTTTTCATCTCCAATTGAAACTTCAACAACATCAGGATCTACTTTAATCATGTATGACACATTACGATCAAAGTCAATTTCATAATGACCCAAAATAAAAATAAATTGCTCCAAATACAATTGCGGAATATCAACTTTTATTTCATCAGATTTTGGTCGTCGTAATGCAGATCCGAAAAAAGATGTTTTCTTTTTATCTAAAACATCCATTATATCTTGAGGTAAAAATTGAGTTCGAAGTACAATAGTGTCTTTTGTAGGGGTGTTGCTAGGAGTTAGATTTGTTTTATCTGTCAATTTTATCTCAAACCCAAACTATTCATTCAAATTCTATCTAAGATCTTTTTCTTTTTCTCATTGAATTCTTTCTCAGTGATGATTCCTAATTCTTTGAGTTTAGCTAGTTTTTCTAAAAGTTCAAGACTTGATGCACCATATTGAGTACCAAGTTTTATTCTACCTACAATTAATTCAAAAAAGTAAAAGAATGCATTATAGATTTTTTTATAAAATTTAGGGCTTTTCTTTTTTAGTATATTTTTTTGCTCTAAACCTTTTTCTCTAAGTTTTAGTGAATTAATTTTTAATGTTTTTAGATAATCTTGAGATTTCAGAAAATCAGTAGCATTATCAGTAACTTGATTTAACTTTTCCAAAGATTCCTTTCCCAATTGCTTTCCATGTTCAACAGTTTGAGTGTAATTCTTTGTCACATCTTCTAAAATGCCATCTTGTTTTTCCTTTAGAGTTTCTCTAGAATTTTGTGATTTTTCTTTTTTCTCGACCATGTTATTGATGTACAAAGTTTTAGTGTAAAGGTATTATTTTAACATCCACATTGTTAGGTAATACTAACTGTAAAGATACCGATTTGATTGTAATTTTATCTTATGATTAATTGTATAATCATTGAATTTATTGTATCCAGGAATAATGTTTAAAGTCAGTCTTTAGAAAGATTTTGAGTGTGACCAGGATCACTCTCTACTGCTTCTGTAGTTCTTCTTGAAATATCTGAAATGTGTGATTTAAAACAAGAATCAGAGCAAAATTTTTCAGTATTGCCTTCAAATGCTTTGCCACAATGCATACAAATCAATTTCAAGATGATTCAGCCGCACATTCTGAAGAACAGTAGTCACTATTTCGATTAGAGAATTCTTTCTTGCAATGTTTACATATTTTTTCAGAAACCATCGTTTGAGCCCCCAATTTTACACCACATATTTGAAAATATACTCAAATTTATCTAAATCGGTAATTGTAATCTTTTACTTACAAAGTAAGCAAATATCAAATATCTCAGACTATTTTGGTCGTCAAATATAATTTTCAGAGAAGAGTATTTATTCAAAAAAAGCCCATTTTGAAATATGGCTCTTAAAACTAAAGATGAAGTTGTCAGTTTACGATTTACCAGAGATCATATAAAATCAATTAAAAAATTAGCACAAGAAAATAATATTTCACCTACAAAAGCTGCAGAAAATATCATTACCAATCATCTAGATGTTCTTGAAAAGTGCTTCAAACGACAAGACATGATAATACAACGGGGTGAGATGAAGAAATTATACAACAGATTTTCCAAAAAAGAATTAGATCCTTGGATAGAAACAAAATATGAGCCAACTGTTTCTTGTATGCAATTATTTTCTCCAATGTTAAAATTTGAAGAAATGACTGAAACTATGTCAAGGTGGTTTAAACAAAATGGTCATCACTTGTATTATGATGATAGAGACGGAGTAAGGACAATTACATGTGCAAACAGCGACATGGGGTATAATTGGCTATATGTCAATGGGATGATTTATTTTAAAATGTTTAATGATGCAAAACATACTACATCTGATTTTAAATCAGATGAAGAAAGTTTTGAATTTAAAATAAAAATTCCAGAGTAATAGACTCAGATTTATTAAAACTCATCCAGATATTTTTGGTATAACTCATGGAAAACTTAAATGAAATTACTTGTAGATTCCCAATTTGGTGTTTTTTCAAATATTAATTTTGACATCACAGTATAGGGTTACCGTTTGTATTAAGTATGATTACTTGAGTTCTTCAAGTAAGTCTTCATCTTTTTTGAAGATCTATGATAAACCAATCAAATCCATAGCAAGAACACTAGTTGAGAAAGGTTTTTTGGACTCACTTCCAACCATTTCAGATTGCTGACTTTGAACATCTAATGCGATTTGATTCATGAAGATATTAGATGTAAAGTAGTTATTTAGGCAGATGAAAATTGTTCAAAATTTAAAATAACACAACCAATTGATTTTATTCTCAATCAAATCAACTAGGATTCATCTTAATAATTTGAATCGCCATTACTTACCAGTGAATTCATGATAAGACAGCTATAATGTATTGTTGTTTCATCTTATTCTCGAAAGTAGGTCTGCTTTCATTGAATTCACTTGTAGAATGATCTTTGGAATTACAAACGATTGAAGTATTTTTAATCCATTCCTTCCGCAATACCATCTCGTCTGATTTCTGCCATCCCTTGAAATCCTTTAGAACCTTGTTTTTTAATTACGGCATGAATCGCGCCATGATAGTATGAAAATGGTTCTTTTAATTCTATATCATATCCTAGATCTGCTAAATATGGGATGATACGATCATCAAATCTTTCACCTTCGATTGTAACTTTTCCATCAACAGAGCAATGTATTCGAGCTTTGTTCATAGCATCATTTGGACTCAAATCTGAATCAATGATTGATGATATGAATTGGGCAGTCACCGTTGGAATTCTATCACTCCCAGGGGTTCCAAGTGTCATCCAGGGTTTATTTTTATTAAATAGAATTGTGGGTGCGACTGAAGTCCAAGGACTTGAATTTGGACGTAAATAATGAGGATAATTGATATTTTCATATTCAAAAGACGACATGTAACAATTATACAGAAATCCTAATCCATTTGCTGCTGCCTTTGAACCATACACCAATTCAATAGACTGAGTAATTCCAACAGCATTTCCCTCACTATCCATCACTGAAAGATGTGTTGTATCTTCATCATGAAATTTTACATCCTGATTTGAATTGAGATTTATTCCATCTAGTATAGATTCGGATAAATGTTTGAGAAATGTTTTATCAAATAATAATTTGTCATCAAATTGTCTATAGGTATCCATATTGTATGGACGTTGAGTTCTAAATGCAAGTGATCTCCTGAATGTTTCTACAAGATACTGATAAAAATCCAAATTATTATTTTTGATTGTTTGTTGTGGAAGTTGATTTAACAACATCAAAATCAAAAGTAAAATTCTACCTACTGCAGGCGGCGGGAATGTTTTGACTGTAATGTTTCTATATTTTCCAACTAGTGGTTCACGTTCAATTATTTTTGGAATTAAAACCAAGTCATCTTCTCTTAGCAATCCCTTATTTTGTCTCATGTCTGCATCAATAATTTTTGGAATTTTTCCATGATAGAAAGACTTGTATCCATTTTCAGAAAGATATGATAAAAATTCCGCAAGATCATCTTGAATGAAAAGGTCTTTCTTATCATATGGAGTAATGCCATCTTTAAGAAAATATTTTGCCCCTGATTTTGATTCTATTTTTTCAAAATTTCCTAACTCTCGTTGTTGTAAATCATGTTGAAGTTGAGTAATTCTATAACCATTTTTTGCAATTCGTATTGCAGGTTTTAGTATTTGTGCCCATTCAAGAACGCCATATTTTTCATTTAAAACGCCCATCACTGCAATAGTGCTTGGGACAGTTGTTGACTTGTATCCCAATGATCTTTCAAGTTCATTTCGAAATTTTCTAGGGTGTGCCAAAGAAGGTGCCCTTGTGGAACCATCTATGCAAATTGTTTTCCCTTCAAAGTGAATAATCCCCATTGATTGTCCTCCAATTCCTGATGCCTGAGGTTCACACACGCCTAATGCTAAAGCAGTGGCACATGCGGCATCAATTGCATTACCACCTTTTTTGAGTATTTCAACGCCTGCCTTTGTACCATCAGGAAATGCTGAAGAAACCATTCCTTTTTTAGATTCTGAAAATTTTTTATTCTTGGTAGTTTGGAAAGATTTTTCAAATTTTTCTAAATTAAACATGGTATTATTTTTTAACAATCATTAATAATATTTGGTTTAGAAAGTATTATCTAAAATTTATTTGATTTTATTATAGTCCTGCATGATTTTTGGTAATTTATCATCAGGGTTCTTCTTTACACCATATTTCTTACAATACTCAAAGTTGTTTGGCCAATTTGCTTTTGCAATTCTTCCAAAATCAGCACTAACCATTTTATCATACCAATCAATGATGATTAATCCGTAACCAAAGAAACGTCGCAGATACGTTCCTATCTCCAGAGGAATTTTATTTTTCAATGTAAGAAAAGCAATTTCATCAAGCGTATTTAGATAGTCATTGGCGTATCTCTCACAATCCTCTGTTGTTTTTAGAATTGTGTTTTTTTCTAATCTCTTTGTCAAGTCTTCATGAAATGATCTTAATAGTTGTGCATGAGTTGCCCTTGTATTTTCCTTTGTAGATTTCCAAGTTATCCATAAAGTAATTGCAAAAATAGTCATAGTTACACAACTGATCATCACTGCCAAAAGTGGAATCTCTATTGGAGAGGAAGTGATTTGCAAATAGATTCCATTGAAAACACTAATCATGAATTTTGATAGAGATGCGTCTATATTGTTTTATTGTCTATACAACAAAAATATCACGTATCCTATGTAGCCTGCGATTAAGAATATTCCTTCTTTTCGAGATATGGAAAAGCCACTACGCATTATTGGAATCAATACAAGACTAAATGCCAGCATTATTCCAACGTCTACTAAGATTTTCTCACTAACGGTAATACCTGAAACGAGTGATGAAATTCCCAGTATTGCCAGGATATTGAATATATTACTTCCAACAATATTTCCAATACTAAGATCTGCATGACCTTTTCTTGCCGCAACTATTGATGTGATCAACTCTGGAAGGGAAGTTCCAATAGCCACTATCGTCAATCCCATGAATAATTCTGAAATACCAAAACTTACTCCTATTGCTACTGCATTCTCCACGGTAAGGAAAGATCCTCCAGTTAAGAGTAACAGTCCTGCAATCATAAAAATAATTGATTTTGAAAAAATATTTTTCTGTAGTACTTGAGAAACTGGAATCTCATCAATGTCTGTATCTTTTTTTGAACTACGATAACTATACCATGTAAAAACAATAATTCCAATGACTAGCAATATACCATCAATAAAATCAATTTTTCCATCTAAAACTATAGCAAGTAATAGAAATGAAATCCCAATCATTATTGGAACTTCTTTTCTTATTACAGATTTTGAGACCATGATTGGACTAATTATAGCTGAAATTCCTAAAATTGCTCCAATGTTTACAATATTACTGCCAACTACATTTCCTAAAGATACATCAGATAATCCTTGCATTGCAGATGAAATACTCACTGCAAGTTCTGGAGTTGATGTTCCAAAAGCAACAACTGTCAAACCAATTACCAACTGGCTTACTCCTAGTTTGTTTGAGATGGCGATGGATCCTTTGACTAACCACTCTGCTCCAAAGTAAAGCATAGCTAGTCCAGTTGCTACCAACAAAAAATTAAAAACTAACTCCATGGAGAATATTTAGAAATTAACTATATACATTATCTTGAATTTACTAGTAGAATGACGGTATTCAATTAAGATGATATATTTTAGTAAGTGAAATACAGGAGAGCCGACTAGTTGTCAACCATTTTACACACTATTTCAGCCCCTCTAGGCACGAATTATTAATTTAACAAATATTTTTTAAAATAAAAATATTGAATTTAAAGATCATGATCATTTCTGTTTGGACATCTAAAACCAATCATATTTGTTGGTGGATCTACATCAAGTTTTTCCATAACGCTCCACATTTTTCACAAAGTCTAGTTTTCATCTTCTATTCTGGAATCTCCATCCATGGTTGTGGTTCTCCAACAAGCTTGTCTCTTTGACATGTATAGTAACCCCATTCCACTTGAGGTTCATCATTGAGATTTCTTACAAGAATTCTGTATTCTCCTGGGTTGTTACATGTCAGATGTTCCTCAAGTATGCCCGGCAGAGGATTCGTATTCATAATCACATATCCGTTTGAATCAGAGCTGATTACACTGTCACATTCCTGTGAGTCTTCCCATTCAGAGAGTTTTTCTACATAAAAAGGATCATAATTTTCATATGGTTTGAAGTAGCTCTTGACATTATAGGAAATACATTTTTCAGGTTGGTATCCCCATTGCCCAACAATAAAATTTATCCCCTCATCTTTTTCAAAATTCTGCTTATTTGGAATTACAAATTGTTCTAAGAAATAACTTAACTCAAACTCTTCTTGATATTTGTTAATTGCATCTACTGATGTTGATTTCCCTGGTAATCCATCATTATTTCTTTCTGAGTTTGAATCTTTGCTTGTTTCTGTTTTTGTCTTTGCAATGATTCAGAGTCAGGTATTGGGTCGGGTTCTGGCTCGGGTTCTATTGAAACATCAGAATCAGGCATTACACTAGAAAATTTTGGCGGAGGATGATCAACCATATTCAAATAATCCAAACAATTCCAAAAAGTCAGTGGACGTGGATAGTGGGTTTCTCCAAGTATAGATTCACATCTATTTTGAATAGACATGGCATAAACTGAGCTCATCAGCACTACAGATACTAAAATAATTCCAATAATTATCAAAAGTCTACTTTTCATTTTCTAATTCTCCAAATCTTTTTCATTTACTACCCACACCACAATTAGGACAACCTGATAGTTTTTTGTTATATTTACTACAACAAATCCCACAAATCATTGTATCATCAAGATAATTTTTCTTGACATAGGGAATGACTAGTTTGATAATCACTGCAATAACAATTGGAATTGCTATCAAATACCAAACCATAAGATATTGAAATTAAATAGTATGTAGCTCATAAAGGATTCTAATCTTTTATTTCAACATATTCAAAACGTTCACCACAGAAAGGACAAAAATCTATTGGGTAATACACTACATCATCTTGGGACATTACATCAGCCCAACATAATTTTGCAGATTTCTTATTCCATAGAGGCGATTTTGAATCCATTATACGAAGTCTGTAACAGCAAAATTCAAGGTCCTCATCCAACTGGAATTCATCAAACGTTGCAAGTTCGTAATTGATTGTTTTGTTTTGAAATTTTACATCCATGATTTGTAACCAATTACATCTGTCTCTTATACACATCTCCGAGCCCACGAGACAGTTT
>NZ_JBSWSO010000003.1:0-106168 GCF_054095835.1 Candidatus Nitrosopumilus sp. bin_7KS
ATCTACACATCAGAGCTCGTCGGCAGCGTCAGATGTGTATAAGAGACAGAAATTATTGTAATGTGAATTTATTAATATTAAATTTAGAATATTTGATTTAGAATATTTGATTTTACTAGGGGGTTTGATTGAGCCTATTTTTGATGCATTTTTGATGCTATATCCAAAGTCTCATCGACCATATCTCGTAGTCTGTTTTTTGCATCATCATCAACTAAATTTTCTTTTATTGATTCTGTAGTTAAAAATACAGCCTTTGGATTTGTTATTACTCTGAAATATGACATCAATTGTGTGATTAATGTCTGTACATTTACAAAGCCAATATTCCCAGCAGCTAAAATTGTAATTCCAGCCACTTTTCCTGGAGTCTTTTTATAATTTACATATTCAAAAAGATTTTTCAGTGCTGAACTAAAAAATGAATTATAAATTGGTGAACCAATCAACCATACATCTGCGTCCATGATGTCATTTGCAGCAGTTTTTGTTGTTTCATCATATTTTATGTCTGGTCCTCTATAGTATTCAATCTGACCATCAGAGAGATTAATTAATTTTGTATCTTGATTTTTTGATTTGGCATATTCAAAAACATATTTCATAATAATTTGCGTATTTGCATTTTTTCTTGGACTACCAGAAATAACAACAACTTTCATATCTTCAGCCATTCGTCTTTGTATTTAAATTTCCATTACTTGTTAAAATTAAACGGGCTTGGAGGGCTTCGATCCCTCGACCTGTAACTTAGGAGGCTACTGCGCTATCCATGTTGCGCGTCATATTGACTCTGCGCTACAAGCCCAGCAAAAAAAACATTCTTAATTATTTAAGCGTAATCAAGATTTTCTTTGATCATTTTTTGAATTTTTTTCCAATTTTTATTTTCTTTATCATTCCATTTTTCAAAAAATACAACATCTTTCAATTCTAGTCTTGGTAACCAACCTTTAGTTTCAAGATCTGGTTTTTCTGCAAATTCATCAACATATCCTAAACACAAGTATGCAATAGGAATAACATGTTCAGGTAAATCTAAAGTTTCTTTTAATGTATCATTTGATAGAATACTGACCCAGCCGAGACCTATATTTTCTGTTCTAGCTGATAACCATAAATTTTGAATTGCACAGCATACACTGTAAAGCCCTGCTTCAGGAATACTTGATCTACCAATTACAAAAGGCCCAAACTTTGTAGGATCGTATGTGACACATAGATTTACAGGAGATTCCAAAATACCTTCTAATTTGAAAGAAAGATATTTTGATTTTTTTGGTTCTTCAACTAATTGTGATGATCGATTTTTCTCTTCCTCAAAAGATTCTTTTATTTTCTTTTTAGTATCCTGATCTTTAATTAAAATAAAATTCCATGGTTGAGAAAATCCTACTGAAGGAGCGTGATGTGCTGCGTTTAGAATTTTTGATAAAACCTCATCTTCTATTGGCTTTGAGATAAAGTGAGATCTTACATCTCTTCTTGAATAAATTGCCTTGTAGAAGCCTTGTTTTTCTTCATCGGTAAAATCCTCTGTCATCTATTTTGTACCTTCATTCTTTCTTTTGTTAAACGTTAATAATGTCAATTATTCGATTTATTTTTCAATGGGCCTGTAGTCTAGCTGGTTAGGATACCGCCTCGACATGGCGGTGATCATGAGTTCGAATCTCATTAGGCCCACTTTTTAATTAATAACCTGTTTTGAAATCTTTGTCAGTTTCACTCCATGAAGTTTGAGTGATGATGTTTCCTTCAGCAGAAAAACTAGTAATTCTTTCATTAATAGCATCTTCATAAATTTCTGAATTAACTTCAGATTTGGAAAGAACAAATATATTTTTTAATGGAATTTCTGCACCTGAAACAAACAATGCTCTACCAGGTAATGCTATGTCTGCTGTAGAATATAATCCAGAACCTAATAATTCACCATTGCCATATAGTTGGAAATCTATTTGTGAAACTGTTAGTGTTTTTTCACTTGGGTTTTTTACCAAAAATGTAACCTCAAATTTTGCTTGATTATTTACTGTGTTTACATCTAATAGCTCCACATTTGTTAGTTCAATCTCAATTAAAGCAAGTTCATCATTATCAAGACTAGCATAGAAAATAATCCCTCCCATTAATGCTAAAACTCCAACTATTGCTAGATAAACAATCAATTTACTTTGAAGTGCCATTTCAATGATTCCAGATTTGTACAACTAAAAAAGGTTGGCAAGATCCAAATACATAATATTTGATTTAAAATATCATTAACTATGACTGCAATAGAACAAGCAATTATCACTTGGATTCATCTAATAGCTGCGTCAATTTGGGTTGGCGGTTCTTTATTTATTGGAATTGTATTTTCTCCACTTTTAAAAACAATGACTAGTTCTATTGAAGAACGAATGCAGATAATGATTCGTGTTGGTAAACGATTTAACAAAGTTGCTGTTCCTTCATTGATAATTTTAATGATCACTGGTTTGTATACTTCACATGCATTAATTGGAAACCCTGATCTTCTTATTTTGACAAGCTATGGAAAATTTCTAATTATTAAAATAATTCTTGTTATTGCTTTAATTATTACATATGCTGTGCATGTTAGAGTAATTCGTAAAGATGTAGAAGAAAAAATTATGTCAAATCAAATGTCAGAACCTGAAATCCAAAAACTTAGAAAGAAAATTATCATACTTGGAGAGATAACTGTAGTATTGTCAATAGCAATTCTATTTTTTGCTTCATTGCTTGATGCTGGAGTTTGAAATTCCCTCAATAATTACTTCAAAACCGTTACTTGTTTTTCCAATACCATACTTACAACCAGTGATTTTTGATGTCACAAACAAATTTGTCTCTAAATGTTTTGTAATTTCTTTAACAGGGAAAATTGTTTTTCCAGCAGATAAACTTGCAGGAACTACTAACATGTCTGCTAAATTATCATCAATAGAATAATTTTTAATAAAATCATCCAAGTCTAAATCAAATTCATCTGTTTTTTTATTATATAATGCGTCAATTCCTATTATGGAATCATTATCAATACTGTAAATTAACAAAGATGCACCAGAATCTAATGTTTCTTCAGATACTATTTCTACGTTAACAATATAGTTTGCTTCAGTTAATTTTTTTACAATTTGATTTACTTTATTTTTAATTTCATTATTTGTAAATTTTGAAAATGAACAAATTAATTTAATTTCATTTGTTTTTCTTTTTGAAAATGATATTGATTTTACATTAGATGGGGTTACTTGTAATTTTACTTCTCCGCCACCTTTAGGATAATAACCTCTTTTGATTAATTCAAGTGAAAAATTAATACCCATTCTTGAATATGCTTCTTGTAATACATATTGAGTATAATCAATTGTAGGACTCCAAAGTACATCAGTACCGCCTTTGATTTTTAAATCAAGCTGTTTTTTTGATATTGCAACTACTGGAATTAAAACTTGTAAAATTAATGGAATACTTCCAGCAGTTCCAACATCTTCAACTAATTCTAGATTTTCAATATTACCTGGAGTAAATTTTATTTCTGTAGATCCTATTTTTGCTCCAATGACTTTAGCATTTGCAACTTTTTGAAGAATTTTGATTGCTGTAAGATGTTGTGGTCTTAATCCAGAAATTTTTCTATTTATTCTAATATTTTCTAAATGTATTGGTTGTTTTGTAATACATGAAAGTGCAATTGCTGAGCGAATAATTTGTCCACCACCTTCACCGTGGCCTCCATTAATCTTTAGAAAATCCATAATTTTTTCTATTAATCACTCTTTATGATAGTTTTTTAAAAAGAAATTTTCTATAGATGATATGGATGGTTTGTTGATAGGGAGATTCCAACCTTTTCATTTGGGTCATCTTGAAGCATTGCAATTTGCTTTATCTAAAGTTGATAAATTATGGATAGGCTTGGGAAGTTCAAACAAGCCTGTAGAAAAAAACAATCCATTTACTGCTGAACAACGAAAAGAAATGATTCTAACTTCTATTGATGATTCAATGAAAGAAAAAATTTCAATTTATTTTATTCCTGATGTTGATAATCATATTAGATGGATTGAAAAAATAGATACTATTGTACCAAAATTTGATATAATTTTTTCAAATGATGATTTGACAAAACATCTGTATTCCAAAAGAAAGATTCAGGTTCTTTCGATTCCTTTTTTGAATAGGGAATCATTATCTGGAACTAATATTCGCGATCTAATTATTTGCGATCAAAAATGGGATGATCTAGTACCTTCTGGAACAAGAAATTTTTTGGAAAAAACTGGTGCTAAAGAACATTTGAAAAATCTCTAATTATAAATAAACCCCAAAATAACTGCTGATAGATAACATATGGAATATCTTTCAATGCTTCCTGGTCCAACAAATGTACCTAATAGAGTAATGAGGGCAATGCTTGCACCTATCATCAATCACAGAAGTGATGATTTTGTAGAATTGTACACTGATGTTGTTGATAAAACTCAACAAGTATTTGAAACACAAAATGATATTGTAGCTTTATCTGCATCTGGAACTGGTGCAGTTGAAGCAAGTGTTGTAAATTTAGTTAAAAAAGGTGATAAAATTATCATTCCTGTAAATGGAGAATTTAGTAGACGATTATCAGAATTAATTGAAGGTCAAGGAGGCAATGTTGTAAAACTTCAAACTCCACCAGGAGAAAATGCAACTTTTGATCAAGTTAAAGAAGCGTTTGATAATAACAAAGATGTTAAAGCATTCTATGTTGTTCACAATGAAACTTCAACAGGAACAATGGTTAATTATCTTGATAAAGTATCTGACTTAACATCTAGAAATGATGCATTCTATGTTGTAGATTCTGTTTCGTTACTTGGCGGTGCTCCACTTCCAGTAGATAAATGGAATATTGATGTATGTATGACTGGTGCACAAAAAGCAATCGCTGCTCCTCCAGGAATTTCACCAATTTCTGTTAGTGCTAAAGCCAAAAAATACATGATTGAAAACCCACCAGCTACAATGTATTTCAATTTAGCAAGATACTTCAAATTTTATGATGGAGAAAAACATACTCCTTTCACACCTGCACTTCCATTACTTTATGCATACAGAGAAGCATTATCCATGATCTTAGAAGAAGGATTACAAAATGTCTTTAAACGTCATAAAGTTTGTTCTGATGCATTATACTCTGGTCTAAGTGCAATGGGATTATCTCCATTTGCAAAAGAAGAAGATCGTTCAATCTCAATTATTGCATTAAATTATTTGGATGGACTTGAAGACAAAACTTTCAGAAGTACATTAGCTGACAAGTTCAAAGTACTTGTCGCAGGTGGATTTGGTGATCTTAAAGGTAAAGTATTCAGAGTTGGATGTATGGGAGAAGTTAGTCCTTATCATGTAATGAGAACTATTTCTGCAATTTCAGCTACATTGACAATGATGGGATATGATGTTGATGCTCAAGCAGGTTTTAAATCTGCAGAAGAAAAATTAAAAGCTCTCTAAACCCTGTTAATTTGATATTATGAAAAATAATCTTATCTATTTCTCGCTTAACTTAATATAAGGAAATTCGAAACCGATCTCATTGACTTTCATTAAAGGTTCATTAATTCTAGTAGATTATACTGCAAAGGTAAAAGATACTGAAGAAGTTTTTGATACAACAATTGAAGAAGATGCAAAAAAACATTCAATTCATGAACAAAATTTCAAGTATCAACCAAAACTAGTTTCTATTGGTGAAGTTTCTTATCCTGTTCTAAAAGGACTTGATGAAGCACTTGCAAAAACAGCTACTGGTGATAAACTTACAATTGAAGTAACACCTGACAAAGGTTTTGGTGAAAGAGATTCTGGTAAAGTCAGAATGATTCCTATTAGAAAATTAGGTGAAGATGCTGAGAAAGTTTCAGTAGGTGATTCTATTGAAGTTGATAACAAAAGAGGTATTATTCGTTATATTGGATCTGGTAGAGTTCAAGTAGATTACAATCACAGATATGCTGGAAAAACTATTCTGTTTGATGTCAATGTCATTAAATCTCTAGATACTCCAAATGATAAAATCGACAGCATTCTCAAAAACAGATTACCTGTTGAAGATACAAAAATTGCATTTGATTTGAAAGATAAAGAAGTAAACATTACAATTCCTGAGGAAATTTTGCGTGCTGATGGATTACAAATCATGAAACACTTTATTCAACTTGATGTTTTCAAATTTGTTCCTACATTGGAAAAAGTTAGTTTTGTTGAAACACATGTGAACAAACAAGCTCAGGAAAAAAAGCCTGAAACAAAAGAAAAAGCCCCTGAACAAAAAACCGCTTAAATTATTCCAGTACTCTTTGCTAAATTTAGTGCAATTTTCTCTGTCATTTTAATTTCTTTTAGAATTGTATATCTTTCTGGTCTAAGTTCTTGTGCAATCATTAGAGCTTTTACAATTACTTCTGGTTTTAGACCAATTTGTTTTGCAGATGTAGGTGCTCCTACATCTTTCAAAGTCTTTACAATTTTTTTCCAATCTTGTCCTTGTAATTTCCCTATCATAATGGATCCTAATCCACATTTTTCTCCATGCAATCCTATTCCAGGAGCAAGTTTGTCAAGTGCATGTGAAACAAGATGCTCTGCACCTGAACATGGTCTACTACTTCCAGCAATACATGATGCAACTCCTGCACTAATTAATCCCTCTACAATTACTCTAGCGTCTAATCCTTTTTTTGCAAATTCAGAAGAATTTTCCATGACAATTTTGGCACTCATTAAGGCTAAATCTGCTGCATATCTACCATAGTATTCTTTTTTCTTTTTGTGACCTAGTTGCCAATCTTTTACAGCTATAATATTTGCAATAAGGTCACCACAACCACTTGCAAGTAATTTTGCTGGAGCTTTTTTAATAATATCAATATCTACAAAAACACCCATAGGTGCAGTTGCTACTATAGAATGCGGTTTGTCACTTTTTACTGAAACAAAAGGACTAGCCATTCCATCGTGAGATGCAGCTGTTGGTAAACTTACAAAGGGTTTTCCTAAATTATATGAAATTAATTTAGCAGCATCAACAGAACGTCCTCCTCCAATTCCTATAATTAGATCTGAATTGTCTTTTTTAACGTCTTTTTGAATTTTATTTAATGATTTTATTTGATTATCTACTGAAGTATGCCAAAGAAATTGAATTTTTTTTGATTTTAATGATTTTTCAATTTTTTTCTTTAATATTTTTTGAACATTTGTTCCAGCAATCAAAGATACTTTTTTTGGTTTATTCAATGAAATGAGAAATTTACCGAAATCATTGATGTTCTTTTCTCCTATCTCAATGAGCCTAGGAAATTCCATTTTGTGTGATTGCATGCGATCATAATTTTTTCTCATTATTTATGATTTCAAGGGACAAAAAGTTATTTAAAAGGGGGAGATTCCCTTTACTTTATCTTAATAGGTGTATTTTGTCAAATAACGTTGAAGAAAAAATTCTGCATGGGACTACCACAGTAGGTATCAAGGCTAAAGACGGTGTCGTATTATGCGCCGACATGAGAGCCAGCGCAGGCTATTTTATTGCAAATAACAATACTATGAAAATCCAACAAATTGATCTTCACGCAGGACTTACCTTAGCAGGTGGTGTTGCTGATGCACAAAATATCGTAGATATCTTACGTTATCATTCTAATCTTCACAGAGTTGAAAAACAAGGTGACATTTCTATTCATTCACTTGCAAGATTGTGTTCATTGATATTTCATCAGAATAGAGGATATCCATTCATGGCTGATATCTTACTTGGTGGTTATGATGCAAACGGTCCGTCATTATTTAATGTCGATATGTTTGGATCAGTTGAAGAGAAATCATATGTTACAACTGGTAGCGGTTCTCCAGTAGCTTATGGTTTACTTGAAGAAGAATACAAAGAAGACCTTACAATAGAAGAAGCAAAACAAGTAGCTCTAAGAGCTGTTAAAGCCGCAATAACTAGAAACATTGGTACAGGCGATGGAATTAACATCGCAGTTATGGACAAGGACGGTTTCCGTCTATTAACCGATGAACAAAAGAAAGCCGTCATCGAACTTTAGTGATTTAATGCAACGTAAATATCAAGAAAAAGAATTACCTCCTACTAGCCAGAATATAATGGCCACCATACTGCAAAGTATACCTAAGGAGGCAAGTGTAACAAAAATAGAATACGAAGGACCAAGAATTGCTCTTTATACAAATTCTCCACGCTACTTAATGGAAAACAATGATACAATTTCTAATCTTGTAAATATAATTAAAAAAAGAATTGTTGTTAGAACTGATGAATCAATAAGAAAACCTGAAGCTGAAGCAAGAAAAATTTTGGCAGACTGTGTACCAAAAGAAGCTAATCTACAAGGAACTATTTTTGATACTGCAACAGGTGAAGTATCAGTTGAAGCAAAAAGACCTTGGTTATTACAAAGAAATGCAAAAGAATTCAACCACGCTGAAGTAACTGAAAAGATAGGTTGGAGATTACGAATTAGAAAAGCTACAACTATTCCTTCGCGTACAATTCAAACAATTAATGCAACTCTAAAACAAGCCTCTGTTGAAAGAAGTAAACAGCTAAAACAAGTAGGTGATGAAATTTTCAGACCTCGATTATCTCAAAGAACCGAAGTGTCTCTTCATACTCTTGGTGGATTTGGTCAAGTAGGACGATCCTCAATGCTACTATCTACTCCTGAAAGTAAGATCTTAGTTGACTGTGGAATTAACCCTGGTGCACGATCTCCAATGGATGCATTTCCAAGATTAGATTCTCTAAACATAACACTGGATGAACTTGATGCTATAGTTATTGGACATGCTCATTTGGATCATACTGGATTCTTACCAGCATTATGCAAATATGGATACAAAGGTCCAATCTATTGTACTGAACCTACATTACCGATGATGAATTTGATTCAATTAGATGCAATCAAAGTCGCTGCTGCTCAAGGTAGGACTCCAATTTATGCTGAACGCGATGTAAAACAGGTCATGAGACAAACAATTACTTTGCCATATGGAACTGTAACTGATATTTCTCCTGACATTAAACTAGTTCTTGCAAATGCAGGTCATATTCTAGGTTCTGCATTATGTCACTTTCATATTGGAAATGGTGATCATAACTTTGTTTATTCAGGTGATATTAAATTTGGAAAAAGTATTTTGTTTGAAGCTGCCAGTTGGAACTTCCCAAGAGTTGAAACTTTATTGATTGAAAGTACGTACGGTCTTAAAGAAGATATTCAACCAACCAGACAACAAGTAGAATCTTCTTTCATTAATGCTGTAAACAACACGTTAGCTGATGGTGGCAAAGTTTTGATTCCTATACCAGCAGTTGGACGTGCACAAGAAATTATGATGGTAATTGATCACTATATGAAATCGGGAGAAATGGTTGAAGCACCTGTATTTACAGAAGGAATGATTTCTGAGGCATCAGCAATACACGAATCTTATCCTGAATATCTTGCAAGAGAACTTAAACAAAAAATACTAGAAACTGATGATAATCCATTTGATTCTGAATACTTTACTAATATTGAACATGCCGATGCTAGAGAAGAGCCTATGAGGGATAATTCACCCTGCATTATCTTGGCAACATCTGGAATGTTAGAAGGTGGACCTGTTTTAGAATATTTCAAAAATATTGCACCTGATAAAAAGAACAAAGTGTTGTTTGTTTCATATCAAGTAAATGGAACTATGGGAAGAAGAGTTCTTGATGGATCTAAACAAGCAACTATGTTAGGTAAAGAAGGAAAAGTTGAAGTTGTTTCAATTAACTGTGGTGTTGAAAAATTAGATGGTTTTAGTGGACACAGTGATTATAATCAATTAATGTCATTTGTACAAAGATTGAGACCAAAACTTCGTCGTGTTCTAGTTAATCACGGTGAACGTTCAAAATCAGAAAACCTTGCAATGAATATTAGACGAATGTATAAACTACCTGCTCATTATCCACAAGTTCAAGAAGCAATAAAATTATTTTAGATCGTATTCTGGTTTCCAGATCTTTATACTTGATGGAGCAATTATAATTCTCTCCTCACCTAATCTTGCAATTTCAGCATCTTCTGCTTTTGCAATAGAATACAATTCTTCAACTACTTTACGAAGTTGTTCCACATCTTTTTGTGCTAATGGTGTAACTCTTAGAATCAAAATCATATTTTTTTTGATATCCTCTTTGATAGAGTGAACATCACTAATGTCTCTAATTGTTATTGCCTTTAGATATGTGGAATTTTCTTGTTTTTGCATCCTTGTTGAAAATGAGAACTACTTATTCAAAAACTCTTCCTTAGTTTCAACTAATTTTTAAAATATTTCACGCCTACATTCTAAATTTAAGGTAAGATTGTTCTTCTGCACATTCAGAACTAACTTCGTCAATTGAATCTCCATTTTTAACAGAAACTATACTGTGTTCAGTTTTTGGTGCATCTGAATATCTTAAAGTTACAGCTGATGCAAATTCTACATGTAACTTTGCATTCTTACCACGTAAGATTGAAACTGGTCCAACGTAATCTTTAGCCTCAAGTAAAATATCGCCAGGTAATGCTAATGCTTTAATCATTTCATTTTCATCTTTGTATCTTCCAACAACAAATTTTGTTTCTTCATCTAATCTAAAATGCCTTCCAATTTTTAACAAATCAATCTCATTAATTGTTGGAGTTTCTATATGATCAAACAAATCTTTAGCTTTAATTCCAAACTGTGGTTCAGTTAACAAACAACCACCTCCTGCATTTGGTGGATTTTCAATTCCATATTCTTTAGCCATTTGCATTTGAATTTTCCTTTGTCTTCCTTTAATCATCCCAAGATTTTCTCTTTTGATTAAGCCATCTTTTTCAGCATCTGATGGTGGTAATAATCCAGCAGATAATGGTCTTACAATTTTTCCTTTCAAATTAGATTCATTTTCAATAATTTGTAATGATGGTGCATGTTGACTCATTGGACGTTGACCTAACACTTCTCCTGAGATAATAAATTCTGCACCAATTTCCTCCATGTGTTTTTTTGCTGCATCAAACATCATTGTTCTACAATCAACACATGGATTAAATCCAGCACCGATTCCGTGCTTTGGATGTTTTAACATCTCGATGTATTCATCACCAAGATAAACTGTTTTTAAATTCACATTGAGATCATCTGCTCTTTCTCTAATTTCAAAACCACATCCTCTTCCACAATCAAAATCACAAAATGGAGTTTTAATTGCTACAGCTGACACATCAAAACCTTGTTCCTGCATCATTCTAACTGCGAGCTGACTATCTAAACCGCCAGATAGTAATGCAACTACTTTCTTCTTTTCTTTTTCTTCAACCACTGCGATCTGGCCCAATTTTCCATATACAAACTTTACATCATACATAAATTGAGAATTAGAGATATCTGAGTATGAAGCAACGGAGAAAGAATCTTTTGAAATATGCCCAGCAGATTGATTGTGATACCTTGGTTACATTTGAGCCTGAAAATTTGTTTTACATGACTGGGTTTTGGGGCGAGGCAATTGGATTACTTGAAAAAAATGGAAAAACCACAATTATTACACCTGAACTTGAAGTTGGTAGAGCAAAAGAAGAATCTATTGATTGTAATGTAATTACTGCAGAACGAGGAGAAGGTCTAATTACCTCATTAATTAAAAAAATTAAGAAAAATAGAGTTTGTACTGATTGCCAAAATTATTCAGTAATGATGTCATTAAAAAAATCAATTCCAAAAATTAAATCATCTACTGATCCATTTTACAATGCTAGAATCATAAAAGATGAAAAAGAAATTCAAATTCTCAAAAAAGCATCAAAAATCATCGATGAAATGTTTCAAATTTGTACTAAAAAAATGAAAATTGGTCAAAAAGAATCTGAATTACAAACAATTCTGATGACATATGCCATGGAACAGGAAATGTTTGATACGGGATACAAATCTACACTTAATCCATTAATTATTGCTGGGGGTCCAAATGGTGCACTCCCACATGCTCAAGTTACAAATAGGAAATTCAAAAAAGGAGATCTAGTAGTAACTGATCTTACATTAAGATACAAAGGGTATGTTTCTGATGCAACTAGAACATTTGCAATTGGAAAAATTTCATCACAAGCAAATGAGGCATATGAAATTGTTAAAGAGTCTCAAAGACTTGGCCTAAAAGCTGTTAGACCAAATATTGATTGCAAAGATATTGACTTTGCATGTAGAAAATACATTGATGATCAAAATTATGGCAAGTACTTTATTCATTCAACAGGCCATGGAATTGGATTAGAAGTTCATGAATTACCAACTGTTTCTTATCGAAGCAATACAAAATTAAAAGAAAATATGGCAATTACCGTGGAACCCGGAATTTACATTGAAAATAAATTTGGAATTAGAATAGAGGATTCATTAATTGTAAAAGATAGACCAATTATAATGCACAAATTTACTAAAGATTTAGTAACAATTTGAGCCTAGTCATAATAGTTTACTAGATCAATAATGTATTTAGATTCTGAATTATTAGAAGAAATTTTTTCTGAAATTACGTTTACATTCCAATCATAATTCATTTCACCCTTATGTGATATGAAATCCAAATTTATCTTGTATTCTTCAGAATTTACATTTGTTACAGTTAGATCAACGGTAGTTTTTTTGTGATCAAAAATTTTCTCTTGAGGGTATTCTTCACTTATCTTATTCTCTAATGCTTCTAAGACAGTTAATCCTGAATTATTTGGACCATCATACTTCATTAAAATATCTAAAACTTTTTGATTTTCCTCACTTAGTTCTGGAAAACTCTTTTCTAGTGTTCCTTTTGTCATTTCTGGAACTACAAATACCACAAACATTGCTACTAAAGCAAGGTAAATTGGAGCTCTTTTTTTCAGAAATGACTTGAAATCATTCTTTTTTGGCTTATCTTCCTTTTTTTTACTTTCTTTACCCATATCTCTTCAATCTAGTTTTTAGCACCTAGAATTAAAACTTGCCAAGGAAATAAAATTTCTCCATTTTTCTTCGTATATTGTAATGTTTTATCTTTGACTAGTTGTTTCAATTCTTTTCTTTTTGAATAATCTAAATCATTTAGCTTTTCTTTTAGTGGTTTTGCAATATATTTTAGATAATTTCTCCAATAATCTTCAAATTTTCCTGGACTGAAATGAAAGACATAATCTTTTACAGTAATTTTTGAGAATCCTGCTTTCCTTACTTCTTTTTTTAAAGCTGATTTTGTTCCAAATCTATCAAGATCTGGAGAACCTGGTGGTACATAATCTGGAATGTACTTGGTAACTGAATCTATAATACTGCTAAAGAAAGGAACAGAATCTTTACTTCCGTGAACGGAAATTCCAATATTTCCAGATTTTTTGAGGCTATTTTTCATATTTTTTAATGCTTTTTGAGCACTAGGAAAGAAAAATAATGCATACTGACAAGTAACAACATCAAATTTTTTAGAAAAATTGAATTTTTCGGCATCAATATTTACAAAATCTACATTTGATTTTTTACCATTCCATTTTTTTGCAATTTTAATTGCCGTACTTGAAGTATCTACTCCTATCACATATCCTGATTTTCCTATTTTCTTTTGAATTTCATTTGTTACTACTCCTGTACCACATGCAACATCCAATACTGCATCACCTTTGTTGATATTTACTAATTCTACTAATTTTTTTGTACTTTGAAATGGTCCTTTATTTACACTTGCCCATCTCTTATGATATCTAGGAGCAACCTCATTCCAAATTTTCATATTTCGTTGTTTGTATTCTGAATGAATAATTTTCATCTAACTACTTACACCTATTTGATCTATTTTATGTCATCTCTTCTAAATCTGATTTTAATGTTCTACCAATTTCATGATAATATTTATGTTCAATTAGTTTTAATTTATCATTTAATTTTTTATTTTTTGATTTAGATAATTCTATTTTAGTTTCTTTATAGTCAGATATCAATTTTTTAAGTTCAGATTTTTTCATTTGATTTTTACTTCAATTTGTTTTCTAATAAACTTGGCAATTTTTTCTTTATCCATCCATCTTGAAACAATATTTTTTTTAGAATCTACAATAATAACTTGATTTTTTTGAGGGTTTTTCTTGTATCTTATTGAACCTATATCATTTGCAATAATCATATCTGCTGTTGATTCTTTTAATTTTTTTTCAGCTGATTTAATTAATTGATTTTTTGTTAGATTTGTTTCTGCTTTAAAACCTACTAGTAATACATTTTTTTGATATTTTTTTATTTGATCTATGATTTTTGGAGCTTTTTTGAGCCTAATAGTAATACTTGACTTTGAACTTTTAATTTTATTTTTACTTTGAATTGTAGGTACATAATCTGCAACAGCTGCAGCCATAATTACAATATCAAATTTTTTCTTTAATTCTGATTTTACAGCTAAATGCATTTCTTTACTAGATGAAACATTGATAATTTTTGCACCTTTTGGCGGTTTTTCTTTTCCTGGTCCATAAACTAACGTAACTTTGGCTCCTGCAGAAATTAGTTCTGTTGCTAAACTTACTCCTGTCTTTCCAGAACTATGATTTGTAATTGCACGTACAGGATCTATCTGTTCAACAGTTGGCCCTGCAGTTATCAACACTTTTTTATTTTTTAATACTGATGAAGATCCAAATTTTTTCAACACATTCTCTAAAACATCTTCTGGTTCAGGAGATTTTGCTTTACCTTCAATTAGTTTAGGAGAAAGAAATTCAATTTTATTTTTTAGAAATTTAATATTTTTTTTAACTGCAGAATTTTCATACATTGATGCATGCATAGCTAGACACATCAAAATTGGAATTTTTGATCCAAATCCTACTGTAAGAACTGTTGATACAGGCGTATCATCAATTCCATTAGCCAATTTCCCTAATGTATTTGCAGTCGCAGGATATACTATTAGAAGATCAGATTGATTATAATCTGCTAATCTAATATGTTCTAGTTCACCTGTAAGCTTTGTAATTACTTCATTACCTGTTGCCCATTTGAAATATTCTGGTTGAATTAGTTTTGTGACTGCGTTACTTGTAACACATGTTACATCAGCTCCATGTCTCATTAGTAATCTAGCAAGTTCAATTGCTTTGTAAGCTGCAACACTACCTGCCACACACAAAACAATTTTTTTCCCAGATAACTCTACACCATGTGAACTAACTATATCTAAAGATGGATGATCTTTTCTTTTTGGTTTCTTTTTAACTACCAAGTGCTTCACGTAACTTTTTTAATTCTTCTTCATTCATTGAAAATGAGTTTTCTTTAGCAGGAAATGAACTTGATTCCACATCAGTTCTATATTCTTCAAGTGATTTTATAATTTCTTCAGATAAATTCATGTATCTTTTAGCAAATTTTGGTTTAATTTTATCATACATACCTAACAAATCTTGAACAACCAATACTTGTCCATCACAATTTACACCAGAACCTATCCCTATAGTAGGAATGTTAACAGATTCAGAAATAATCTGCCCAACTTCGTGACTAACCATTTCTAAAACAATACTAAAGACTCCGGCCTCTTCTAACTCCTTGGCATCTTCAATTAACTTCATTGCACTATCTTTTGTTTTACCTTGAACTTTGTATCCTTCTGAAAGCATCGTAGTTTGTGGTTGAAGTCCAATATGTCCCATTACAGGAATCCCTATATCCACTATTGCACTAATTGTTTCTGTCATAATTGAACCACCTTCAAGTTTTACTGCATCTGCACCGGATTTGATTAATCTACCAGAATTATTTATGGCATCTTCAATACTAACCTGGTATGACATAAAAGGTAAATCTGCTACTAGTAGAGAATTTTTTCTTGCTCTACTAACAGCTTCAGTAAACATACACATTTGATCCATTGTAACTGGAATTGTATTCTCATATCCGAGCATTACCATTCCAGCACTATCTCCGACTAACATTACATCAATTCCTGCCCTATCACATAATGAAGCTAGAGTGTAATCATAACTTGTGATTACAGAAATCTTCTTTTTCTCTTTTTTCATATTAATTATATCTTGAACAGTTTTATGCAATTTTGGCTCTCCTATCCAAATTATTTTTTATTTGAATTACATTTTCTCTCAAGTTCTTCTTATTATCAAAATCATCAATTATTTTTTGAAGACTCTTTTGATTCTTTTTTGATAATTTTTTTGATTCATTGATTAGTAAATCAATTGCTCTGGTTACATTATCTACAATTGTAATATTTGCTGTCTGTGATGTTCTAGAGAGTGGATTTAGATCAAACGTTATGACTATTTTTCCAGCTTTTCTTAGTGCCATCGTTCTATCTCCATCTTCTAAAGGAACTACCACAACATCTGCCACAAATATTCCATCTTTATCTACAATTCTTCTTGCAGAATCTATTCCTGGTAATTTTTTAGATGATGTAGTTTTAGAACCTAAAATTTCATTAGCACCATTTTTTTTCAAAGTCTTAATTATTGCTAATTTTCTTTTTTTATTAGTATAGAATAGATTTACCTCAAGTTTTGCTTTGATTTGCTTTGATAGTTTTACAATTTGTTTTGGACATAATGCTGCTATATTTCCATTAACTGAGATAACTGGTAATTTTGCTACAAGTAATTGGGCTGCTGCAGCCTTGATAGCTTGTTTAGCAGCCTTGCCTGTTTTCTCTCCTAAGAGATAATCAAATGCTTCTCCTCTACCTTGAGCTAAAAGACCTTCTTTGGCAACCAGTCCCTCATCAAACCCTTCAACAAGTTTCTCACGAATTAAAAGAGATTTAGCTCTAGGGTGTGATTTGGGAATTAATGACATAATTTCTAATTAATTATTTAAAACTCTGGCCCCATTATCATCTAATACTGATTTTATTAAAATTCCATCAGAATATTTTTGTAAAATATCTAAAACTTTAGATTCTTCTTTTTGTGGAATCATAGAAAAAATTGTTTCTCCAAAAAGAGCAATTCCACATTTAATATTATTTTCAGATAACTCGTTTACTATTTTTTGCATTCTAGGAGTCATTACATCTACATATTTTGCAAATTCCAATGACATATCTTGAAAATGATCATAATTTTTTGATTCTAATAATTGGTTTACCATTTTTCCACCTAACCCATTAATTTGAGATAAACGTTCTTTGATGAATTTGTTTGTAGAAATTGGAGAAAAACATATCATAATAATTGAAATTTTTTCTGTAGGAATTTTTTCAACATGTCCAATTCCTGGGGCACCTGGTTTATCTCTAATTTCAAATCCTCCATGATATGATGCTAAGACATCCCCTAGTCCTGTTTTACAATTTATTTCAGCATTATGAGCAATTTGACCAATCATTGTTTTTTCTAATTTAGTTTCAAGTGCTTGATCTAATGCAAATGATAATGATAATGCAACTGCACTACTAGATCCTAAACCATAACCAACTGGAACTGATATGTTGTGCTCTATATCAAAAAATTTATCTGAAAATTCTCCTAATTTTAAAAACTCATTTAATACGTATTGTGAAACATCTGTTTTGTCTGATTGATATCCATGTGTTGTGATTTTAAAATTTGATTTTTGATTATCTTTTGTTTCTATTTTTACTCTAGTTGTTACTCCTTGATTTATTGAAAAACCTGCTCCCATTGAGCCTAAACTTTCTAAATTATCCCCATGCCCTTCTAAATGGGCTTTGAAAAAACCTGTAATGTGTGCTGGACAAAACGCTGTAGCCTCCATTGATCTGAGTTTAAACTTTACACAAAATATAAGAATATGGCTTAAATTAATTATATTAGTATAAATTGACTAAATTTATTCGACGACTGCAAAGAATAGGAAGTAGCATACTAGTTTCATTACCTAAAGAGTGGGTTGATGCAAATAATCTAGATAAAGGTAATCAGGTTGAAATAGAAACTGGCCAAGATAGTATTTCAATATCTGCAAATAAAGAAACTCGACCAACAAAAGAACTTGTAATTTCATATCCATTACCTAAAGAAGAAAATATTGTTGCAAACATAACAGGTGCATATCTCTTAGGATATGACATTATTGTAATCAATTCAAAATCTATTATTCCTGGAAAAGATAGAGAAGACATTCGTAATTCAATGAGACGATTAGTTGGCATGGAGATAATTGAAGAGGATGCATCTCACATTAACATGCAATTTCTTTTAGATGCAACAACACTTAATCCATCAAAAATTCTTAAACGAATGAGTTCCATTGCACTTGGAATGTATGATGATGTATTAAATGGATTAATTTCAGATGATAAATCTAATCTTCAAACATTGTCTAAACGTGATGTTGAAGTAAATAGACAATATTTTTTATTAGTTCGTTTAATTCGTAGTACATTAGTTGACAAAAGATTGTCAAATGCATTTAATTTAGAAAATATTGATGTACTTGATTACAGAGTTGCTGCAAATGTTCTTGAAAATGCAGGTGATTCTATAGTTGAACTTGCTATTTTTATCTTTAATTTTTCACTATCAAAAGAGTTTTCTAAAAAAATTTATGATGTTGTAAAAGATTTCAATAAACTTGCAGAAAAATCTATTGATGCTTTTACAAAACCTGATAGACTTTTAGCTATTGAAGCAATTTCTATGCATAAACAATATGAGAAAAAACTTAGTTTACTTAGAACAACATTGGGAAATAAAAAACAAATTCCATTAGATTTTCTTGATCTTGTATACATGTTTGAACGAATTGCGCAATCTTGGGCTGACGTTGCAGATCTTGTGCAACCTATCTATAATGAATAATTAGTATAATTTTTTCTTTGCAGAATATGTTAAAACAGCACATATTGTTTTTGAATCTTGAATTTTACCAGTTTTTATCATTGTAAGGAGTTTTTTGAAATCCATTTTTACTACAGATAAAATTTCATCTTCATCAAGCTTTAGATCAGATATTTTCTTCAATCCTGAGGCTAAGAAGCAATGAATTATCTCTTCATTATAGCCAATTGATGGATAGTAAGTAATGAGAGGAGTCATTTTTTTGGCTCTATATCCTGTCTCTTCTTCTAATTCTCTAAATGCACATTTTACTGGTTCTTCTTTTTTTTCTAATGTTCCAGCAGGAATTTCTAAAACATATCCGTGTGGAAATCTATGCTGTTTAACAAGAATTACTTTTTTATTTTCATCAAATGCAAGCATGGCTGCAGCACCTCTATGTTTGATTACTTCTCGTTTAACTTTTCTACCTTCAATATTACCATCATAAACACTAAGACCTAAGATTTTTCCTTCATAGATCTTTTTCTCTTTCATATCATTTGTAGAAAATTATTCTTATTTAATTGGTTTGATATGTTAAATGTAATTTTGGTGATTTTTTAAAATCATTTATAGCTTTTTCTATCCACTTTATGTAAAATGACATCTTCTTTGGGATGAACAAGTCAACTGATTTTATATTTTTTATATTTCTAATTTTTTGAGTTAATTCATCCATTTTGAAAATATTATCACTGTACATAAATAATACAATTTGGTTTTTTGCAATAAATGGAATTTGTAAGTATGAATTGGAAAATGAATTATTTAAACTCTCTAAAGTTTCTTTTAGATCTCCCTCTATCCAAGTTAGTATGGCATGAGGAATGAAATTTTCAATTTTTCTAGGATCATAAACTAGTGTAAATTGTATTCCTTCATTTTCATGTAATTTTTCTATACATCTTGTAATTGTTTTTGTTGACATTTTTGTATTTCTTGCTATTTGTTCTATTTTTTGTCTAGGGTCTTTGATTAATTCTTCTAGAATTTCTAAATCTGTTTTTGTAAGATTGGAACTATATCCTGGATTTTCTGCTTCAAAAATAGATAAAACTCTGACATCTTTCATCAATTTTTTTGCAAGTTCAATTTTTTGATTGACATTTTCTTTTATAGAAATTCCACAAACTGTTATTCCACCAACACAAGGTACGACAAAATATGGTTCACCTACAAGACTTGCTTGCTCTAAAATTTCTGTAATGTTTTCTCCTGATACGACAAAATACAAAACTCCGTAGCCCAAGACTGGAGGTTCAACTTTAACAAAAAATTCTTCAATTATCTTCTTTTCAATCATTTTTCGGATTCTGGCTCTAACTGCTCCACCTGATATTCCCAATTCTATGCCTATTTGTCGGTCAGATTCTCTGCAATTATTCAATAATCGACTCATAATTTTGATATCTAAATTGTCCAATATATCACCTAAAATGACTCCATTAACAATAGAAATTACTAATATGTTATAAAATTGTCTATACTATTAGCACTATGTATCATATGCGTTAAATATCAGACTATTTTATGTTTCTTGTGGATTACAGGATAAAATTAGCAAAAAGAATGCTATTCAATCAAAAAGGAAGTTTGGTTGGTGCTGTGTTAGCAGTAACAATTGGAATTTTAGTAATTCATGTAAACTTTGTAATTTTTCAGGGATTGTTTGATGCTATTGTTAGGGACATTAGTGATTACAACACTGGGGATGTTATTGTAACTGATGAATTTGATTTTATCGATAAATCTGATCAATCTTTAATTCGATGGTTTGAGCGAATTCCAGTTGTCCAAGCCGCAACACCGCGGCTTTCCACCACTTCAGAAATGAATATGACTAAAAATGGAAAGCTGATTCAAGAAACTAGAATTTCACTAGTTGGCGTTGATCCATTTAATGATATTAGAGCATCTACAGTTCATGAAACTGTTACAGAAGGAAGTTATGTTTTTTCAAGAAACTCTATAGTATTAGGATCTAATGTAGCACGAGATCTTGGAGGAGCTCAGGTTGGTGATAGTGTAAAAGTTCTAGTGGTTGATAGATGGGGTCAAGATCAAATCAGACGATTTACAGTTACTGGAATCGCAAATTCACCTGGTGGTCAAGGGTTTGATTATTCTGGAGTCATTCACATTGACACTTTACGGGATATGATGAGTAGACATGGAGATACTGGTTCATTTATGGTAAAACTTTACGATCATTCTAAAGCTCTTGAAGTTAAAGAATTCTTTTTACGTTCATTCCCAAATGAAGATTTTATTGCAGAAACTACAGAAGAAGCATCAGAAGCACAACTACAAGGTTTTAGATCTGGTATTGCTATGATTAACATGATTGGATATTTTGGAATGATGGCATCTGCATTTGCAATTGTCACAATACAAATGATGTTAGTAAATGGAAAAACAAGACAAATTGGTGTCATGAGATCAATCGGAGCTAAACGAAAAGATATTTTGATAATTTTTATTTTCCAAGGAATGATTATTGGAGCTATTGGTGCTGGTGTAGGTACTGCGGCAGGCTTGGGTTATACTGTATATGCAAAGGAAACCAAAATGTCGTTTAATGGAAGTCTTCCTTTAGAAGTAACTTACAACTGGGAAAAGATTATCCAAACTGCATTAATGTCATTTATTTTGGCAATAATAGCATCTCTATATCCATCGTATAGAGCTACGAAACTACTACCTGTGGAGGCTATGAGAACTGTCTAGTGTACTTGAAATTAATAATATGAGTAAAATTTACGGTGAAGCCGATAATCGAGTAAAAGCTCTTGATGATGTTTCATTTTCAATTAAACAAGGAGAATTTGTTTTAATTGTTGGAAGCTCTGGATCTGGTAAATCTACATTACTAAACATGATTGGATTATTAGATCATCCAACAAAAGGTAAAATTGCAATTGATGGGATTGACACTACTACACTTAACGATGATAGAATTTCTTCATTTAGAAATAAGAAACTAGGTTTTATTTTTCAATTTTCAAATCTACTTACTGATCTCTCAGTTTTAGAAAATGTTTTGTTACCTTTACAAATTGCAGGCAATAACACTGGTGAAAAAGATGCAATAGATTTACTGAAAGCAGTTGGACTTGAAGATCAAATATACAAACGTGCAAATAAAATTTCTGGTGGACAAGCTCAAAGAGTTGCAATTGCAAGAGGTTTAATCAATAAACCATCAATAGTATTAGCTGATGAGCCAACTGGTAATCTTGATTCTATTACTTCGGCAACTATAGTTCAACTAATGAAATCAATGGCAAAAAAACTGAACCAGACATTCATAATTGTCACACACGATAGAGAACACTTTGGAGATGTTGATAGAGTAATTACAATTAAAGATGGTAAAGCATTTGAAGGTGATCTTCCATCTGAAATGGAGATAGCAGTATAATGAATTCTAAAATTATTTTATCATTACTTGTAATTGGGTTGTTACCACTTATTTTTAATAATTCATATGCACAAATCACTTCAGGAGGATTTGGACAATCTCCTTTTGAAAGAGACTTTGGTGATGTAAAATTTTTAGATGCTTATTTTGGTACAATAAGTGAAAAAATTGAAGTTGAAGCAGGTGATAGTAATGTTCCATTTACAGTTGTATTTGCAAACGTAGGAACCCAAGATATAACTGGAATTAGAGGTCAGTTGTCATTACCATTTGGTTTTTCAGCATCTGATGGTCCAGGCGCATTGATTCATGCAGATAGTGATTCAAATTCCTTAGCAGGAGAGAATTTCCACTTAACATTTTTTGTAAATATTGATAATAATGCTCAAATCCAGCAATACCCTGGAACTGTGAAAGTTGATTATTCACGATTAAGAGAATCTGGTGTTCGAACTGCTTTTGCTAATTTTGATTTTAAAGTAACAGGTGATAGTGTAATTAATGTCAAAGCTCAAGAACCTTTTCTTACCTCTTTACGATCTAATCATGTAGTTATTGAAATTGCAAATGATGGCACTGCTCCACTTTCAGGTGTAGATATCATTGCAACTAATACACAAACAGAACTTGCATCAACATCATCTTCAACTACTAATATTGAAAATGTTGTAATTTTAGAATCAAGCTGGGACATTGGAAACATTCCTCCAAAAACCGCAAAATATCTAACTGCAACTGTATATGTTCCTCAATCATTGAAAGGCGATACTCTAAGAATCCCTTTATCAATTTCATACTATAATACACATGGTGATTTACATCAAGTTTCAAAAATTGTTGATTTTTACATTAAAGGTTTGATTGATTTAAGAATTTTCAATGTTGATGTTATAGAATTATCAGGCAATCAAATGGTGATTGGTGAAATTATTAACGAAGGTAATGAAGATGGATTATTTGGTTTTGTATCTATTGAGTCTAAAGGTGACTCTAACATTAAATCATCAACTCAATTCATTGATGAAATTGAAACAGATGCACCAGTTCCATTTAATATTCCAATTGAATTTGATGGTGAACCGCAATACGGTGAACATGATATTACTATCACTGTTAGATACAAAGACAGTACAAGAGATGAGATATTTCTAAATCATAATGCAACAATTACTGTAAAGGCACCATCAAATGAAGATGAAAATTCTACTGACCCAACAATTATAGTTATCCCAATTCTTTTGGTGATAGGAGCTGCATTTTACATAATTCGTAGGCGTAAAAAAGCAGCAATTAAGGCCAATTGAAGACATAATTTTAAATTTAAAACAGAGAAATAAGGAATAATAAATTGAGATTAATAATTATCCTTCTCATTGTAGTTTTATCAGTTGGAGGTGTAATAGTTTCATTGGGTTTTCTAACTTCTCAAGAATACATTGATGTTCCTGAAATTACTAATCAATATGAAAAATTAGAATCATACAAAAATGAATTAGAAAAAATTAATCAACAAAACCAAAAAATTCTAAATGATTTAGAAAAACAAATTAAAAATTCAGATGATGTTCATATAGATCAAATTAATCGTGAGATTGAAGTAATAAAACGTGTAATTGAAGAAAACAAAGTAGAATTAGAACAAGTGCTTACAAAATTGTCTAAAATGGAATCTGATCCATAGTAAAGATAATTTCCACATTTGGGAAATTTAGATCATAATTATATCATATCTTAAGGGGATAATATTGGGTATGGCAAAGGGCATTTTTCTCTTTCTAGCAGGTAGTATTGTAGGGTTTATCACAACACCATTACTATAAGATCTGAAAATTTTCCTAAATTCATATAGTTATTTACAATAAAATTTTCATTGGAAAAACATCAAAAATTTACAATTTTAGGAGTAATTTTCTTAGTTGTAACTTTTTTAATTAATTATTATCATCAAGAAACTCATCCTGGTGATGGATTCAACTATGCATATGTTACTGGAATTATCATGTTGGTAGCATTTTCAATTAGTTTTGTAATGTTTACAAAAAATCAACTCTAGTGATCTTAATTTCTATATGTAATAGATGGTGTGAGGTCTTTTGTAAGTAAAAGCCTCCATCCTATCTATTTGAAATAAATTAATTTTATTTGAATAAATAATATACGTAGAAATCATCAGCGAGATCTAAATACCATTTTTTAACAATCTTATCAGCGATAACCAAAAAATAAATCGTTTTTGGTCTTAGACTGTCAATTTTTGACCGTAAGATTATAAGCAATTGCTGGATCTTGCGATTATGCCTGGCGATGAGATTGAAGTACCCAAAGAGATACGAGAATTCATGCTAGAAGAAGCTGAAGAAACAATCCTTGGTCAAAAAAATGGTGCAGACAAACAATTTCGTTATGGGAATTTACACATTAGAGAATATGGTGATAAATTTTTAGTTCATAATGATAAAATTGATCCACGTAAAGATCCAATGGGACATTTGGTTTATGATGCTCCTGAAGTTTTAATTGGTATTGCATGTGCAATTTTTGGTGGTTCACAAATTGCAAAAAAATTTACAAGTAACAATTCTAAAAAATCAACAGTATCATCAGGATTAATTTCTTCAATAATTTTTGGATATGTTGGATATTTAGCTACCAAGAAAATTAAAAATTATTTGGAGTAAATCATATGTCTACTGCTAGAACCATTCAAGTACTCTTTAAACTTCTTCCATCTATTCTTGCATTACGCAAAGATAGAAAAAAATGGATAAATCAAGAAAAAAACCAAATTGATTTAGAACAGTTTAGAAAAAATGCACGAAAAGTACTCAATACTTTCATTTCTTTAGGTCCTGTGTACATAAAATTAGGACAATGGCTTTCTTCAAGAGCAGATATTTTGCCACAACCGTATTTAGAAGAACTCTCAAAACTTCAAGACAGTGTTCCATCTGCCCCATTTGATCAAGTTAAACCAATAATTGAAAAAGATCTTGGTCCTATCGATGAAAAATTTGATGACATTGATCCTAATCCTATATCTGGTGCTTCATTAGGTCAAGTTTATCGTGGAACCATTTCTGGTCAGCAGATTGTTGTCAAAGTTAAAAGACCTGGAATTGAAAAAGTTGTAGCAAAAGATCTTCAAGTTCTAAAAAAAGTTCTTCCACTTGCATTAAGATTTGTTGATCCAAATTTACGTTATTCAGCAAAAGCAATGCTTTCTCAATTTATTGAAACAATTTATGAAGAAATGGATTACAAAAATGAAGTACAGAATCTTAAAAGAATCAAAGAGGATATGGCAGGATCAACCAATGTAATTATACCATCAGTTTATGATGACTATTCATCAAAAAATGTACTCACTATGGAATATTTGCCTGGAATTAAGGTTACAAATGTTCAAGCCTTAGATGAAAAAGGAATTGATAGAGAACAACTTGTAATTGATGTCCACAAGGTATTTTTCACAATGCTTCTCAAACATTCAGTTTTTCATGCAGATCCACACCCTGGAAACATTTCCGTAACTGATGATGGAAAACTCATTTTGTATGACTATGGAATGGTAGGACGAATAAACAATGAAACACGATTCAAACTGATTAGGCTATATCTTGCACTAGTTGAAAGAAATCCTCCTAGAGTAGTAAATGCAATGAATGATCTTTCAATGCTAACTCCTGGTTACAACAGAGAGGTAATTGAAAAAGGAATTGAACTTTCAATTCGTGCAATGCATGGAAACAAACCTGACGAAATGGAAGTTCAAAGTTTAATGGAACTTGCAAACCAAACAATGAGTAAATTCCCATTTGTATTGCCAAAGAATTTAGCTTTGTATATGAGAATGGCATCTATCATTGAAGGAATTTACAAAACTCATGATGTTGATTTTAAATTTGTCAAAGTTTTAAAAAATATTTTACAAGAAGAAAATCTCATTTCACGAGCATATGTTGAGGAATTAAAAATTTCATTTGATAATTTCTCAAAATCAATTGACTCTGCACTTAGAATGGGACCTGAGATGAAAAAACTCATGGATGAAGTTCAAATCTATATGAAGAAGGGAAGGCCTATGGTTTTAATCAGTGGAAGCATATTTGCATCTGCAACATTTCTTGGTTCTGTATTTCTTTTTCAATCAAATGAATTACTTGGAGTGATCGGTATGGTAAGTTCTGGTTTAATTATTGCAGCGTCAGGATTTTTTAGAAAATATTAATTAATCTATTGGAATCTCTTTTCCCTTTTTAGTAACAGGGATAATTAATGTAAGAATTCCATTTTCATATTTTGCAGATTCAATTTTTTCTTCACCTTGCTTAATTTCTACAGGAAGCCTAATTTTTTTATCTATTACATTTGGTCTTTGGTTTGATATCAAAGATTCGGATTCTTTTTCATCTATTGTTTTTTTTGCATTGATAGAAAGGATATCTCCACATAGTGATAAATCAATTTCATTTTTTGTAAATCCAGGAATATCAATTACAATTTTTAGATTTTTTTCATTGAGATACATATCCATTGGTGGTAAAACAAATTCATAGAATTCTCTTGATTTGTTTCCAATCTCTTTGATTACATCTTTTACGAGTCCCATTTTGTGTTATGTGCTCAATTTTTAGATATAAATCTTGATAGATTTTTAATCAATTAATTTCTCAGTTTTGGTATCTCATGATTATTGTAATTGAAGGTGGAGATCAAGCAGGAAAATTAACACAATCCATTTTATTAGAAAAAGCTCTTAAAAAACGAAAAATCAAAACAAAACTGTTTCATTTCCCTGACTATGAAACCCCAATTGGCAAAGAAATTAGAAAATATTTAGATGGAAAAAGAAAATTTCCACCTCAAGTAATTCATTGTCTTTTGGCAGCAAACAGATGGGAAAAGATTGATGCAATTATAGCAGCTGAGGAAAAAAATTCAGTTTTAATCATGAATAGATATTATCATTCTAACTTAGTTTATGGATTAGCAAATGGTTTAAAGCAAAAATGGCTTGAGAGCCTTGATGAAGGTCTTCCAAAGGCTGATCTTGTTATTTTACTTGATGTTACTCAAAAAGAATCATTTTCAAGAACTCCGCAAAATAAAATTGGAGGAAAGAAAATGAAACGAGACAAGTTTGAAAAAAATAAAGAATTCTCTACAAAAATTTCTAATATTTACCGAACTGTTGCCAAGAAAAAACATTGGAAAATAATTGATGCCACTATGTCTAAAGAAGAAGTCCATGAAGAAATTCTAAAAACATTTTCAAAGAAATTAGGGATATGAAAAAAAATTATCTAGATATTATTGATCCAATTCATGATTTTATTCGTGTTTATGATTATGAACTTCCAATAATTGATAATCCTCTTTTTCAAAGATTAAGAAGAATCAAACAGCTTTCTGGTGCACATTTAACATATCCTTCTGCCCAACATAGTAGATTTGAGCATTCTCTTGGAGTTATGCATATTGCTAGTCAAGCTGGTTTTGCATTAAATGAAAAAGGATTCCTAAATTCTGATGATGTTCAATTATTACGAATTGCAGGCTTGTTACATGATATTGGTCATGGGCCTTTTTCTCATTTGTTTGAAGAAGTAATACAAGAAAAAAAAATTTCTCATGAAGATTATGGCAAAAAAATTATTCTAGAATCTGAAATTGGTGATGTCTTATCAAAAACAGGATTTGATAAAAAACTAATTACTAAAATAGCATTTGGTGAATCCAAATTTCAATATCTAAATGAAATTGTTTCAGGCGCTTTGAGTGCAGATATGATGGATTATTTGCTAAGAGATGGTTATTTTACAGGTGCAGAACATGCAAAAATAGATCATAAACGAATTACACAATCACTTGATATTCATAAAAATAAACTTGCCTTGGAACGTTCAGCGCTTTATTCTTTTGAATCCATGATGCATTCAAGATATCAAATGTTCAAAGCAGTATATTTTCATAAAACTGTACGTGCAGCAGAGGTAATGCTTATTGAAGCATTAAGATTGTCTGATGATGAATTCGGTTTTACATCTTTTAATCTCAATGAATTTGTTAAACTAACTGATGAATATGTTCTATCATCGTTGATTACATCCAAATCTTCCAAACTCAAACGAGCAAGGCAATTTGCAGAAGACTATCAAAATCGTAAATTGCTAAAATGTGTATATGAAAGAATACTTACAAATCAAACAAATTTGAAGAAAACAAGAACAAATGAACTCAGAATTGAAATTTCTAAAAAATCCAAAGTTGATGAAAATGAAATTTTTGTAGATAGTTCTGTTACTCCATCAATTCCACTTGCTCCATCAAAAAACGAGTCAAAATCAATCATTTTGATTACTAATGAGGGTACAAAATCTTCAGCAAAAGAGATGCCTATTTCTGATATACCCGTGGTTTCAGCAATTTCAGGGTTCATGAATATACTTAGAATATACACCCATCAAAAGAACAGAAAAAAAGTTGAAATTGCCGCAAAATCAATCCTTGGTGATCTAAAATGAAAAAAAGAATTGTAATCAAACTATCTGGGCGAGTTTTTGGTATGGATAACGTCAAAGTTCTAAAAGATTATGCTACATTTTTAGTAAAAATTAGCAAATTCTGTCAACCTATTGTAATTGCAGGTGGTGGTAATATTGCTAGACATTACATCTCACATGCAAGATCTTCTGGAGCAGATGAATCTACTCTTGATGAACTAGGAATTGAAATTTCAAGACTTAATGCAAAGTTGTTGATTTATGCTCTAAAAAATAAAGCATATTCACATCCGCCAACTACTTTACAAGAAGTAAGACATGCAGTAGATGATGGATTAATTGTAGTAGCAGGAGGTCTTCATCCTGGTCAAAGTACTAATGGTACTGCAGCATTGATCGCAGAAAAAATCAAAGCTGAGCAGTTTCTAAATGCAACTGATGTTGATGGAGTCTATGATATGGATCCTAACAAATTCAAAAAAGCAAAAAAATTCAAACGAATAGAATTAAAGAATTTAAAAAATATGTTAGTTCATGAAGATTCTGTAGCTGGTGGGTATGATTTGATGGATATTGTTGCTCTTAAAATTATTGAGCGTTCAAAAATTAAAACACGAATTTTAAAAGCAGATCCAAAAATTATTGAAAAGGCAATTAAAGGTGGCGATGTTGGCACTGAGATTGCTCTTCCTTCAAAATAATCAATCAGAAGAATCGTTTTGAATTGTAGGTCTTGTTTGAGACCAGATTTGAATCTCATTTTTTGGATATTCAGGAATTCCAGTATCTCGTAGTTTCTGGTAAATTGATAAGGCTTCTTCTTTCTCCACAGCCTTGGATTGAGCCTTTGTAAATCCATCATTATCTACTATTACTGCAACATGACCATCTTCAGAACTAATCACTGCAGTAAATTCTTCTTCTCCGACAGGATGAAATTTCCCATCAATCTTTTTTGTTGTTAATGTTAGCATGGCAAATCCAGCAACTTCAAACATCTTCATTTGTGATTTTCCGGCTCTTTGTTTTCCTTGTTGTACTGCTTGAAAATATTGCATAATTTTTTCTTCCTACAATGGTATAATAACTATCTCAACATTTAAGACATCAAGAGGAAATGCAAAATTATGAATCCTAAAATTTTTGTTGGTATAGCAGTTGTTATACTTGTTGCAATTTTAGGTGGAATTCTTTTAACAGGACCTACAATGATTATTCCTTCACAAGAAAATTCAGGTAATTTTCAAAATACTCCTCAAGCAAAACCGATACAAATTGAATTAGAGGATATTTCAATATCTAAAATTTCAGAGCGATCAGTAACTATTGATGTGGCATTCAAACTCTCAAATTCCAATGAACGTGCAATGATTGTACAAACCATGGATTATCAATTATTTGAAACAGGTTATTCTGAAACTGAACAAATCACTGGTGGCGAAATTGGTAGTAGACCTACAGGAATGGTAGAGTTTGGATCAAACTACTATACACTCCTTGGTGAAAACTCAATTATTCTAAAAGATTCTAAGACGATAAAGAATTCTGGAAACACTGCAGAATTGTGGGCAGCCTTTGAAGATGATACTCCAACATGGAGAGTATCTGGTGATGTATTTTACAATCTTAGCTCGATGACTAGCGGTCAAGAAAATAAGCTTCACTTTGAGTTTACGAAATAAACTAGATAGTATCATAAAATCTAAAAATTATGATATTATGTTTTTAGAGGAAAAATATTGGCAAAGTTATAAAAGTCCGTTTCATTGTTTTTTATCAAATGGCAGAAGCAGGTATGGCCGCATTTGGCGCAGCAGCAGGAGTCGCAATTGCACTCGCAGTAGTGTGTTTCGCTCTACGTGGTAAAGGACATCCAGAACCACTCGATTAATCAAAGGAATTTTTCCTTTACAACATTTTTCTAATTTTTCATTAATCTTTCTTGCCAAATCCTAACATTTCTGCTAGGTCTAATTGTTTGGCATTTTTCTTTTTCATGAAACATCTTTCGTAATACTGACAATCAGAGCACTCAGATGATGGCTCTAAAATTGGAGTTTTTTGTTCTTTTAAAAGATCATTTAGAACTCTAACTCTTCGAATAATTTCCTCAAACATTTTTTTGTTTCGTGAAATGGAAAATGATGTTTCTTTTCTATCTCCAGTTATGTATACAATAATCCCATCTGGTTTATCATAAATCCACATACATGCATTCAGATAAAGAACATCATTTGCTAGGGGATTTTCTAACTCTGTTGTTGCTCCTCTGAACAAGAATATGGAGTCATCAATAAGCATGTCAACTTGACCCTTTAGTTTGATATCATCAATGTCAAATTCTTTTGGATCACTTCCATATTGTAATTTTCTGAGTAATCCTGAAAGAAGTTCGTTGAATCCTTTTCTCTGAACTTCTTGAGGATCGATTCTATCATAATATGACCTTCTTAGGCATTGCACAGCCTCATGTAGATGTATAGTCTGAATATTTGCTGAATCAATTTTAATTTCTAATTCTTTTCCGATGGAGTTTATTGCATTTTCAACAATACTTCGAAAATCCCTATCTCCCATCATGATGAATTATTTCATTACTATGATCACTTATAGTTTAGCTCAAAATTTGAGTTAAAAATTTTGAAATTTTACCTGAAAATGCTAAAATAACAAAATGCATGGCAAATCCTAAAACTGCGCCTACTGCAAGATTTCCTGTTCCAAAATATATTCCTAAAAATATCGCTAATGGGGGTATTGAAAAAATCATTGCTAAAAATGTGCTAACCCAAATAGTGTTGATTAACGTCTCTGTAGAAATATTTTGTTTTTTCTTTGGAAATTTAATCATTTTGAAAACTATTCTTTTACAATTAGTTTTGACATTGTGATATCAGTAGCAATTTTTTGCTCTACTGCATAAGCAATTGCTGCTAAATTCCTTACTTCAAAAGCTGTTAATTTTGTAATTCCTATGATTGTGGCAAAACTGAACATTTTGGTAAATGATCTTGCTGATGAATTGTAAATTGCCATCTCAAATGATCTTTCAAATTGAGCTACAGCATCTAATTCGTTATCAACATCAGGAATCAAATTCTTATATTTTGTATTTGATAATTCAGCAAATGCATCTCTAATTGTTGCAGATGCCATCATTCTTTGAAGTAACTCTTTAGGAATTGATGGAGTTTGTGAAACAATCAAATCTTCAATTTGTGAATCATCTAATCCCCAGAATTTACCTCTAATGACACTAAGAAGATTGTAAAAGTCAACATCCATTCCAACTAATTTTATCACTTCTCTATCTCTAGTATTTTTCAAAGCACGTCCTAATTGTTGATACAAAATTTTATCAAAATATGTATCAAAAACTTGAAGATTTTTTGTTTCATTATACAAAGAAGCTGCTTTTGAAATTTCATCACCAAATTGAACTGAGTTTAGACTGGCAACTGTTTCTTCCAAATCTTTTGAAACTAATGCTTTGATTATCACATCTCTTTGTTTGATTAATTCTTCTGCATGAAGATTAATGTGAGTCTCAATCTCTTCTTGAGATTTTCCTAAAACTTTACCTTTGAGAATTTGTTTTAAGTTTGAAATAATAAATTTCATATAATATGCATCTAAAATATCTGAATCTCCTGCAGTCTTTGCAATTGAATAATGAACTCCTGCTAAATGACCTCTTAAACCAGATTCAATGCTCTGAGAGGTGTATGGCTTTTGGACATTTGAAATTGCATCGCCATAAATCGTATTTTTAATTCGAGTCATTAATTCTTCAAGATCTCTTGATTCTGCCAAAGTCTGCAAATCAGCCTTTTTTAGTAATTTTCCCCTTTGACTGTATGATTTTACAGATGCATAGACATTCTTACCCATTAAAAAAACGTGATGAGTAACCGATTTTAATGTTTGGCGATATTACTGCCCATCTGGAATAATTTTATTTAGGAACTTTAATGCCTCATCTTTTTCTTGTTTAGTAAATTTCAAAAATACATCTAAAATCTCTTTTTGGATAATTAATGATTCATCTGAAATTTGGCTTAATTTTGAAAGATTAAAGGGCAATAATTTATCGATCTTATTCTCACAAAATGCCTTTACATATTTTTTAAATATTGAATGGGTAAAATTTGGACTAGATTCCAACAGATTGATGAGAATTTCTTTGAATTCTTTTTCATTAGAATCAGCCATTGAAAAAAATTCTTTCATGAGATTTTCTTTATTTTTAACCTCTGTAATTGATAGTGCAACTAAGATTCCTTTTTTTGTTAAATGATAATATGGAATTCCTTTCTCCTGTAATGCTTTTGGACCTCTTTTCAAAGGTAATCTTCCATCTTCTTCTGCAATACCTAGTGGAAGTAGGATCTCATCTAGATCTCGAAATATCCCTGAGTAGATATTCTTCCATGCAATATCTGCTTTTTTTGCTATTCTTTGAGATATTCCAGTTCTAGTTCTTTCTGCAGGATTTGCGTTACTTCCAAGAATAGCGATGATCGATCTTTGTCTATTTGCTTCTCCAGTAAGATCATCACCTTTTGTCTTGAATGTATCAAAAATTGCTAATTTCGTTTTAGATTTGACTTTCATTTACTCACCTTTATCATAATAATCATATTTTATGTTACTATCAAAATATACTAAAATATAATTATTTACTTTTTTGCATGCTTTCTAGTTTCCAACCCTTAAATAATTTTCAATTTCGATTAATTTAATGAATTCTAGGAACTACAAGTATGCTCTATTACTTGTAGCCGCAGTATCTATCACAGCAGTTGGTGCTATGTCTCAGGCATATGCACAAAGTGTTGATGATGGTATGGATGGATATGTCAAAGGAACCAGTGGAATTTACACTGGCAATCTTAACGAATGTTGGTATGAAGAAGATGGCAGCATGCTACCTTGTAAAATTGATACAGGTGATACAGCATGGATGCTTACAGCAACATCTTTGGTACTCTTCATGTCCCCAGGTGTCGGCTTCTTTTATGGCGGTTTAGCCAGATCAAAGAACGTCGTCAATGTACTTGGTATGACCTTAATCGTAATGGGTCTAATGTCAGTACAATGGGTTCTATGGGGTTACTCACTAGCATTTGGTGGAATTGATTCAGATGCAAACATGTTCATGGGAAATCTCGACTATGTCGGATTTAACATGGTATCACCATACGCACCATTAGGTGAAGCAGGTCCATGTGCAGACACATGGTCAGCAGCTTACCAGATGAATGCAATGGTTGAAGGAGATGTTTGTAGTCAAGGTTGGCCTGGTACAGTACCTCACCAACTATTTGCAATGTTCCAAGCAACATTTGCAATAATTACACCAATTCTAATTATTGGTGGATTAATTGACAGAATCAAATTCAGCGCAATAATCATATTCGTTCTCTTATGGGGAACCTTCGTTTATGATCCAATAGCACATTGGGTCTGGGGAGGCGGATACATAGGAGGAGGTGCAATTGATCTCGATCCAGAACTATCACCATCGTACGCTTTAGACTTTGCAGGTGGTACTGTAGTACACATTTCTTCAGGATTTGCTGCATTGGCAGGAGCCTTAGTCCTTGGCAGAAGACTTGGATATGGCAAAGTGCCAATGGAACCACACAATATCCCAATGGTAGTCCTCGGAGCAGGAATACTCTGGTTTGGATGGTTTGGTTTCAACGCAGGAAGTGAAGTTATGGTAGACGGCATTACCGTCAGCGCATGGACTGTTACAAATACAGCAACTGGTATGGCTGCAGTAACTTGGGTGCTCATGTCTTGGGCACATACAGGAAAACCAAGTATTGTTGGAGCTGCATCAGGAGCAGTAGCAGGATTGGTAGCAATCACACCAGCCTCAGGTTGGGTAGGTCCAATGGCTGCAATTATAATTGGAATTGCCGCTGGTACAGTTTGTTATGCATGTATCGCATTCAAGAGCGCACGCAAATGGGACGACGCATTAGATGTATGGGGAGTACACGGAATGGGTGGTCTTACAGGTGCAATTTTGACTGGTACATTAGCTAGTCCACACATTTGGGATACTGGAGACGGTATCGGTGCATGGACTGGTACAGCAGAAGGAATGGAACAGCAAGCAATCAGCATCATTGGTGCTGCAATATCAGTAGGCTATGCCTTTGGTGTTACAATTGTAATCCTTAAAGTAATGGATGCCGTATGGCCGGGCGGAATCAGAGTCACTCCAAAAGAAGAGGAGATTGGTCTCGATTTGGCACAGCATGGCGAAAGAGCATACGTTAACGAATAGAAAAAAACCCTTTTCTTCTTCTTTTTATTTTAATCCAAATCAATTTACATTTGATCATTTTATCCAAATCATGTTAACCTCAACAACTGAACTTGATTCGATTTTAGATGACTCTGATGTTATCATAGCTGATACACGTTCTTTCAAAGAATATTCTGAAGGACATATTCCAGGAGCCGTCCATCTGGATTTATTTGCATTTCATTGGATTGACACTACACAAAAAGGAATTGAGAATTTCAATAATCAATCTCAACATCTTCTTTCATTTCTTGGGGTAACACCAGAAAAGAAAGTCGTTTTTTATGATTCAGTTTCTGGAATGCTTGCAGCTAGAGGAGTTTGGATGTTGATGTATTTTTCACATGAAAATGTTTCAATGCTTGATGGAGGAATAACAAAATGGAAACAAGAGAATCTTCCTCTTGAGACAAAACCTAATGGCTTCAAACCATCTAAATTTTCAGGAAAAATAAATTCAGATATTATTTCAGGATATGAGTATATTCGAGACAATCTAGATAATCTAAAAATCCTTGATGCCCGTTCTACTGGAGAATATGATGGAACTACAATCCGAGCTGCTCAATCTGGCCATATACCAAATTCTATCAATATTGATTGGAATCAAAATATTACAAAAGATGGCACTTTCAAAAATGATGAAGAATTATTAAAAATGTATGATATTCCTAAAGATACTGAAATCATCACTTATTGTCAAGGGGCGTATAGAGCTGCCAATACATTTTTGGTTTTGAAAAAATTAGGATTCAAAAATGTTCGTGTTTATCTTGGCTCATGGGGTGAATGGGGAAATAAACCAGAATTACCCGTGGAAATATAGGGTCTAATTAGGCATGGATAGGCGTAAAAAATGAGTCGTTAGAAAAAATTATGATACAAATATTGTAATCTCTCATGCATTACTTGAATTTAAATAAAATAATTCAAACATTCTATTAGAAATTGAATCAATCAAGAATACTATTTTTGCAAATTTTTATTATAGCAATTATTGCTGGCACTGCAATTACTTATTGGAATTTAATTGAAATTCCAAAACAGGAAAAATTTTCCGACACTTACTTGATGGAAAGAGAATATGAAGGACAAAATCAAGTGGTTGATGATGTATATGGTGAATTGTCTCAGCCATTTTTACTTAAGGATTCATTACAGCAAAATATTATAGAAAAAAATGGGGATGCTCTGACAATCTCCTCTATAGTTTCAAGTAAAATTGCTGCAACAAATGAGATACTGTTTATTGTGGAACATATCTACAAAGTAGATGCAAAAACTAGAATGCATTTAGATAGAGATGGTAAATTATTTTCATTTCCTCTTGGAGTTGAGAAAAAAGATTATGATTTTTTCCATCCTGCAGTCTTCATGAATGATCCAATGGTGTATAAGGAAACTACCACACTTTATGATTTAGAAGTCTATGTTTTTGAAGTAGTCTCAGAAAATGAAGACGTATCTTTTGCTTTTCCTCAATTTGCACCACATACGATTCATACAGATACCACTTCTAGATTATGGGTAGAACCAACTACAGGAAATGTAATTAGTTTTGAGAAGACATGGGAAAATTACCTAGTTGAAAATGGCCAGCGTGTTAACACCATAGAGATTGGTGGAAAGAAAACTTCAGAATATACAGATCATATTGTGGTCAAAGCTACAACCGAACAGATTCAAAATATTCATTTTAATCATGTTATGGTGCCTATCTTCCTTGTATCTTTGATTCTTATCGCAGGACTTGTCTGCATCTTCCTAACATTTTCTAATAAAATTAGAAAAGACAGATCTCAACTAAAAGAAAAAGAAAAACTCAGAGATGAACTAATCTCAATGGTAAGTCATGAAATTAGAAATCCTCTAACTCCAATTATTAGCATGTGTGATCTACTTTTATTGGAAAAAGATGGAAATCTCAATAATAAACAGCGTGAGAGAATTCAAACTATACTGAAAAACAGTACTACTTTGAATGAACTCTTATCTGATTTTACAGAAATTAAAAAACTCGATTTAAATCAAATACCGTTAATTAAAACTGAAATTGATCTAAAAGATTACCTGGAAACTGTTCTTGAAAGTGTGAGACCATTTGCAGCTGAAAAGAATATCAAACTAAAACTAGATCTTGAAAAATCTTGGAAAATAATCTGTAATCCAAAAAGAATCTCTCAAGTTATATCAAACTTGGTTAAAAATGCAACTGATTTTGTTCCTCAAGGTAAAGGTGAGATTGTAATTAGTGCCAAACTTACACGTGAAGGAACAATCATATCAGTTACAGATAATGGGATAGGAATTCCACCAAGCAAATCAGAAATTATCTTTGATAAATTTACACAACTTGACATTCCCTCATATATTCAGCATGAAGGTACAGGTCTGGGTCTTTCTATTTGTAAAGGAATTATAGATGCCCATGATGGAAGAATTTGGTTGGATAAAACATATGATGCCGGTGCTAGATTCCAATTTTTACTTCCATGATTTTTTAAAATGTTGAAAAAATTCCTATATGTAATAATTCCTATACTGGCATTTTCAATTATATTTGTAAATGCCTTTTTTGGCCATTTGATTTTTGCATCAGACACTCAAGAAGTTGTAAACAAGTATTCAGTTTATGTTCACTTGTTATCTGAATGGAAAAGTGATTCAAAAAATATTATTTTTGATGTAACAAACACTTGGCATAAATCAGATAAAATTAGTAATGTCAATCAGGTTTTTGATGCTGAATCTAAAGAATACAATTCAAACCAACTTCATGAAATTAATGGTAAATCATATGTTGAATTAAAACATGAATTCAGTAATTGTCAAGAAGAATGGCAACCAATGTTGTATAGAAAAGCAGTCGATACTGTAAGACATGAAATAGAATATGTCCAAGGACAACAACTAAGTACAGATCCTAGAGTTTCTGTATATCCTGATATTCAGAATAAAAATTATGATAATTCAGAACAACAATCAGAAATTAAAAATGGCTATGTACAATTTTTTCCTATTTGTACATCTCGGGATACTACATCATATGATTATAGTGTAAAAACTGATAACAAAGATTTAGGGTTTGATGTGTATTTTGTTTCATCATCTATTCAGCGTGAGCAATTCGTTGATTCAGAATTTGATTATTACACAGAGTCTGGATGTTATGCCCAAAATAAACAGAGTTACAGCGGCACATGTAACGATATCAAAAAAGATAGTGGTTTGCTAGTAATTTTTCCTGATAATCTAAAGCCTTGGACTACAAAAGTTACAGTAAATCTTTATGAAAATAATTAGAATTTTCTATTTCTTCTTCCAAACAAATTGATTGTAAATCAACTCTGGTCTAATTTGTCTAAATGGTTGTGCTCCACCATCATACCATTTTGTAAAGAATTCATACAAGTGCAATCTGAGAGACTGAATGTATACAATCAATCCTTCAATCATCATAATTCCCAAGTTTCCTCCAATTATCATTGCCATTGCAGCACCTGAACTTGCACCTCCAAGTGATTGAAATGCATTGTTGACTGTCATGAGCAATGCGGCGTGTACCAGTAACATAATTCCTAATCGAGCATAACTAATTGTATGTGCTAAACTTTCTACTGTCTTTCCAAGAAATACTTCCATAACGACATTTGCAGCCGAACCTCCATCTTCAGGATGTTTCTTAGCATGCATTACGCCACCAACCATCATCAATACCATTGAAGTAATAATTATCACAACTGCAATTCTTGTAATTATCCACACTTCAGCCCATTCTCCTAAGAAAATTGTAACCCAAGGAACTGCTTCAGTGTGAACTTTGGAATACATGTTCATCACGTCATAGTTAGCTCCAATTGCACACATCATGATGACGACAATTCCACCATAAAGCGTAATGTTAGGAATTGCTTCCATAAACATAACAAACTTGTGACCTTCTGCAGCTAATCTCTTTACTCTTAGAACCATTGCCCAAACCAAGTGAACAATTCCAATGAACAATGAAACTTTGAGTATGTTAATGACTTGATCAAATGTTAATTCTGCTACACTAAGAATACCTACAATCCAACTAACTGAATGTAATGCTCCACCTTCTTCTAACAAACCTTCCAAAGGTCCCATATGATCTAGATGGAATCCAAATGCTTCACCTGCACCAACACCTGCTATAGCGGCTGAAGCGCCAGATATTGCAATTAACATACCCCATCTTGAAAGTGTACCTTGTCCTTTTACTTTGAATAATAATCCCATTCCCATTAGTAATAGACCGTGGCCCATATCTGCAAACATTAGTCCATAGAAAATTGGCCACATTAGAGCAATCATTGGAGTTGGATCTGCTTCTCCGTGTTTTGGAATACCCTGACTTTCTGTAATTACTTCGAAAGTTTTCACGAATTTTTTATTATCAAATAATGTTGGAATTTCTTGTTTTAATTTTGGATCAGTGATATCTTCAACTACTGACATCCATTGTTTAGTTGAATCTTTGAATTTCTCCTCCATTTTAGATGGAATGAATCCTTGAATTACTGCAAAATGTTTTGTTCCTGATGGTTTTCTAATTGTTTCTAGAACATCTTTGGCCACTTGAGCCTCTTCATGAATTGCTAAAATATCTCGTCTAATCTTTTTTGTAATCTTTGCAATTTGTTTTGTATTTGCTTTTTGTTTCTCAGATAATTCTTTAATTTTTGATTCTGCTAATGCATATGCTTCAGATGGAATTTGAGAGATTCCTTCTGGAATTACAAACGGATTTGCATTAAATCCCCTTAGTACTTTGAGGGTTTTATCAGAATCGGCTGTGCTAGAAATTACAAGAATTGCTGCTTTCTCTTTACTTGCTAGTTCGTATTTGTAAAATGTAATTCCTTCTAATGCTCTACTAATTTCTTCAAAGTCAGCAGAGTTTATGACAAAAAGATTTGTGTAAAAATACTTCATTAATCCAAATCCTGAAAGATCAATACTTAGCTTTTTTGCAATTTCTAATGTTTCTTTAAGTGATGTGTATTCTTCAAGTGAGCGTTTTAGTGTTGTTTGTTCTTCTAACAGTTTAGATGGTTCATCAATAATTGCCGGTGTTCTTTTTTTAAGATCATCAACCATCCCTTCAATCTCATCAATTTCATAATCTTTCTTCTTGATTGTTGTACCTTTGAACATGATTTCTAAAATTCCAACCATTGGAGGAATACCTAGCCCTTTAACCACATCATCAATTGATTGGTAAGTTTGTTGAGCATCTAATAGTAAATCATCAATTTCCGGTGTGACTATGTCGTTTTCAGTATCAATTTTGTGAAACCATTCAAATTCAGTTAATCTAGAAATTGCTCTTGGAGAGTCACTTCTTGGTAAAATCAAACTTCCAAGCTTTAGATCGGCCACAACCAAGATAATCCATCGGTGATTTCTTTGATTTTAATATCTTTCTGAATCTGTCTATTGGTTCCCAAACATTAAAATCTATTATGGATAAAAGCCACCCATTGACAAATCTTGCTTTAGAACAAACTATTGATAAAATCCTTAATCAAACTCAAAAAGATATTGAATCTAGCATAGATTCTGCTTTAAATGACACAAATCAAACTCTTGATGACGCTATTCCTAAACTAGACAAAGAATATGACAAAATTATTGCAGATGGTAAGAAAGAAGCAGATAAAATTGAAAAGCAGATTATCGGTGGCGCTGATATTGAAGCCAGAAATAAACAACTTATGGCATTAGAGGCCTCTGTTGATAAGGTCTTTACAAAGGCATTAGATCAAATTACAAATAATGATCGCAGTGGTGATTATGCTAACTTGATTAAGTCATTATTAGATGAATCAACCCGAATTTTGGGTACATCTGAAGTTATAGTATCTACAAACTCTAAAGATCGTGATGTTGTTCAATCTGCACTATCTAGATTTCCTGGATCTGAATTATCATCCGATACCATCGAATGTATTGGTGGTGTGATTATCAAATCTAAAGATGGAGCAATGACATTTGATAATACTCTTGATGCAAGAATTGAACGTCTGAAGCCTTTAATTAGGAAAGATATTGCAGCAAAATTCGGAGTGAATAATTAGAATGGCTGCTCAAGGTAGAATTGTTTGGGTCAGTGGCCCAGCTGTAAGAGCAGATGGTATGTCTGATGCAAAAATGTATGAGACTGTAACTGTAGGGAATTCAAAATTAGTAGGTGAAGTAATTCGATTAACCGGAGATGTAGCATTTATTCAAGTATACGAATCAACAAGTGGATTAAAACCAGGTGAGCCTGTAGTTGGTACTGGAAACCCACTTAGTGTATTATTAGGTCCTGGAATTATTGGACAACTTTATGATGGAATTCAAAGACCCCTAAGAGAATTATCTAAAGCATCTGGTTCTTTCATTGGAAGAGGTATTACAACATCTGCAGTTGACATGACAAAAAAATATCACTTTGTTCCAACTGTAAGTAATGGTGATGAAGTTTCTGCAGGAAATATCATTGGTACTGTTCAAGAAACTGATCTTATAGAACACTCTATTATGTTACCACCAGATCATCCAGGTGGAAAACTTTCAAATCTTGTATCTGAAGGAGATTATGATTTAGAAACTGTAATGGCTACTACTGAAAAAGATGGACAATCAATTCCAATCAAAATGTATCATAAATGGCCTGTACGAAAACCACGTCCTTACAATAAAAGATATGATCCAACCGTACCACTCCTAACTGGACAACGTGTTATTGATACATTCTTCCCAATTGCAAAGGGAGGAACTGGTTCAATTCCAGGAGCATTTGGAACAGGAAAGACTGTGACATTACACCAAATTGCAAAATGGGCTGATTCTCAAGTTGTTGTTTACATTGGTTGTGGTGAAAGAGGAAATGAAATGACTGAAGTATTAGTTGAATTCCCACATCTTAAAGATCCACGTAGTGGAAAACCATTGATGGATAGAACTGTCCTTGTAGCAAATACTAGTAACATGCCAGTAGCAGCAAGAGAAGCAAGTATCTACACTGGTGTCACAATTGCAGAATATTATAGAGACATGGGTAAAGACGTTGTACTTGTTGCAGATTCAACAAGTAGATGGGCTGAATCACTTAGAGAAATGAGTGGAAGATTAGAAGAGATGCCTGCAGAAGAAGGTTATCCATCATACTTGGCATCTAGATTAGCAGAATTTTATGAAAGAGCAGGTCGTGTTCAAGCATCTGGTAGTCCAGAACGTGACGGTTCAGTTACTTTGATTGGTGCTGTATCACCATCTGGTGGTGACTTTACAGAACCAGTTACAACTCACACAATGAGATTTATCAAAACTTTCTGGGCATTGGATGCAAAACTTGCATACTCTAGACACTATCCATCAATTAATTGGATGAACAGCTATTCTGGTTATCTTGCAGATATTGCAAAATGGTGGAGTGACAACATTAGTGAAGATTGGTTTAGCATTAGAAGTGAAACTTATGGAATTTTACAAAGAGAAGATACACTAAAAGAAATTGTCAGACTCTTAGGTCCAGAAGCTTTACCTGATGAAGAAAAACTAATTCTTGAAGTTGCAAGAATGGTAAAGATTGGTTTGTTACAACAAAACTCATTTGATGATGTCGATACTTATTGTAGTCCAGAAAAACAATTCAAATTAATGAAATTATTAGTTGACTTTTACAAAAAAGGACAACAAGCACTCAAAGAAGGTACAGCATTATCAGATATACGTGAATTGTCTATAGTATCCAGTTTACTCAAAGCAAGAATGGATGTCAAAGATGATGAGATGCCAAAACTCGATCAATTAGATAAAGACATGCAAGAACAATTCAAAGCAATTTCAGGAGTGAAAGTATCAAATTGACAACAGAAGGCGGAGTTCAATACAGTAAGATTGCAGAAATCAAAGGTCCTCTAGTTGTTGTAGATGATGTTGAAAGTGCAGCATTTGATGAACTAGTTGAAATTGAAACTACTGAAGGAGAAAGAAGATTAGGTAAAGTTCTCGAAGTAGGAAACGGTAAAGCAATTGTGCAAGTTTTTGAAGGAACAACTGGATTATCAATATCTGGAACTAAAGCAAAATTTGTAGGTAAAGTTATGGAAATGCCAGTATCAAAAGAGGTACTTGGTAGAGTATTTGATGGACTAGGAAGACCAAAAGATGGACTCCCAGATCCAATTGCTGATAAATTTGTAGACATTAACGGAGAACCAATGAATCCAGAACAACGTGAATATCCAAAAGATTTCATTCAAACCGGTGTATCTGTAATTGATGGGTTGATGACTCTAGTTAGAGGACAAAAACTTCCAATCTTTTCTGGTTCTGGTATGTCTCACAATCTTTTGGCAGCACAAATCGCAAGACAAGCAAGTGTTGTTGGAAAACAAGATGACTTTGCTGTGGTATTTGCAGCAATCGGTGTACAATACAGTGAAGCAGAATATTTCAGAAGAAGTCTTGAAGAATCTGGTGCACTCAAAAGAAGTGTTCTATTTCTAAATACAGCAGATGATCCTGCAATTGAAAGAATCATCACACCTCGTGTAGCATTAACTGTAGCAGAATATTTGGCATTTGATTTAGGAATGCACGTTCTAGTTGTAATGACTGATATGACAAACTATGCTGAGGCACTAAGAGAGATTAGTGCAGCAAGAGAAGAAGTTCCTGGAAGAAAAGGATATCCTGGTTATCTTTACACTGACCTTTCAACAATTTATGAAAGAGCAGGAAAACTTAATGGAAGAAAAGGAAGTGTTACACAAGTTCCAATTTTATCAATGCCATCTGATGATATTACTCACCCAATTCCTGACCTTACTGGATACATTACAGAGGGACAAATTGTAGTTGGTAGAGATTTATTCAGACAAGGAGTTTATCCACCAATCAATATTTTGATGAGTCTTAGTAGACTGATGAAAGATGGAATTGGTGAAGGAAGTACTAGAGAAGATCACAGTGAAGTTTCTAACCAAGTTTATGATGCATATTCTAGAGCACAAGAAGTAAGAGCACTTGCAGGCATTGTAGGTAAAGCAGGATTAACAGAAATTGATCTCAAATACATGGATGTTGGTGATACTTTTGAAAAAGAATTCCTTACCCAAGCTACTGATGAGAACAGAACAATTGAAGAAACACTTACTCTTATGTGGAAGATCGTATCAAAATTACCAAAGAATGAGATTACTAAAATCAAAGACAAGTACGTAGAAAAATATTACAAGGAAGAGTAACTGAATGTCATTTGGACAAAACGTTGCAGCAACAAAAATTGAACTTTTCAAATATAAAAAATCTACACAAATTGCTGTTATGGTTCAGCAAATTTTAGATGATAAACGTAAAGTTCTCTTAAAAAATATTGAAGAAATGATCCAAGAAGCTTCTAAAGCAAGAGGTGGAATTTGGGATCCTTTACAAGATATTTACAAAGCAGTAAACGAGGCATATCTGGCACTTGGTACTAACACTGTCGATTCTGTTGCAGAATCTACTCCGCCTGTTATGGAAGTAGAAGTTCATGTTAGAAGAGTTGTTGATGTAAAAATCCCTGCACTTACTGTAACTGAAAAAGATACAAAATCAATGCCTTATGGATTTGCAGATACTAATTCTTCAATTGATAGAGCAGCAAAACAAATCAAAGAACTAATGCCAAAAATTTGTAAAGCAGCAGAATATGAAAATTCTATCTTTAGTCTTGCAAAAGCATTAGAAAAGACACAAAAATTACTAAATGCACTTGAAAACGTCATTATTCCTCAATACAAAGAAAATATTCGATTTATCCTCTCAACTCTTGAAGAGAGAGAAAGAGAAGAATTCGCAAAGTTAAAAAAAGTCAAGGCAAAGATGGAAAGTAGATAATAATGGCAAAAGAAGAAATAAAAAAATTACTTGAAAACTCTAAGAAAGTTATAGAAAAAGATCATGAGGTTTTTTCAAAATCAATTAAAGACGATCTATTGTCTTTTAAAAAGAAAGCACTCAGTTAAACTGATATTTTATTATCATGATTTAAATATGGATTTAAGAGAGCCTGATCAGAAAATGAAACCTATCGTTTTACTACTTTTGGCAGCAGCAGTAATATCCGTAATTGGATCTACTGGAGTCGCATATGCTGCAGAAGGCGATGCAGCAGGAAGTTCTGATTCATTCAAGATTCTTGGTGCAGGATTAGCTTTCGGTCTAGCAGCATTTGGTGCAGGTATTGGTCTTGGCCAAGTAGGTGCAGCAGGACTTGCAGTAATTAGTGAGAACCCAGCACTACAGTCAAAAGTATTCATCTTCGTAGGTATGGTTGAATCAATCGCAATCTACGGTATAGTTATGATGTTTATCATCTTAGGACAATAGTCTAAACTACATATTTTTCAAATTTTTAAATAATTATTTAATTATATTTTAGCTGGTTAACATCCAAAACTCGTGCACAATATCTGCATTTGAGAACTCTTCCATCTTTGTTAATAACATCCATTACAGATTCAATGTGTTCTGTACTGTTTGTAATGCAATCAGGGTTTGAACATCTAAAAATTCTATCAATCTCATTTGGTAATGAGACTCTTCTCTTTTCAACAAGTTTGTATTCTTTAATCATGTTGATTGTTGCAGAGGGTGCGATTACTGCAATCTTGTTTGTATCATCATCTTTTAGAAACTTGTTTTCTACTTTGATGATGTCTTTTTTCTTAAATTTACCACTGGGAACATTCAAGGCTAAAGTAATTAGACTACCATCTTTACCATCAATTCGTAATGCATTGAGTACCTGAAGACCTTTCCCTTCGTCTATATGGTCAATTACAGTGCCCTCTTTAATTCGTCGAACCATAAGGTCGGACTGTTCCATCAGAATACTTTGTATAGTCACCTGTATATATTATTGAAAGAATGAACGAGTTCTACCAAAAAGATATCATCACAATTAAGGACTATACAAAAGATCAACTGGAATCTATCTTTACATCAACTGATAAAATTATGAAACTAAGCCTAGCTGAAAGAAGAGAAATATGCAAGGGTAAGACCTTGGGATATTTGTTTTATGAGCCAAGCACTAGAACTCGTCTTAGCTTTGATTCTGCTATGGCATCAATTGGTGGAAATTCTTTGGGAATATCTGATATAACATCTTCATCGACTCAAAAAGGTGAAAGTCTTGCTGATACTGTAAGGATAATGTCAATTTATTCAGATGTTTTAGTTTTGCGACATACTCTTGATGGCTCCAGTAGATTTGCTGCAGAAATTTCTGATAAACCAATAATCAATGCAGGCAGTGGTACAGAAGAACATCCAACTCAAGCAATTCAAGATCTGTATACCATTAAAAAAGAAAAGAAAAAGATTGACGGCCTAAAAATTGGAATTGTCGGTGATCTAAAGTATGGACGAACTGTTTACTCTCTATTACATGGACTAGGAAATTACGATGTTGATGTTAGATTAATTTCCCCTGAATCACTAAGAATAAGATCTGACTCTACATATGAAATCAAAAAGAAATTAGACTTTACTGAATCTACTAACATTGAAGATCATCTAGATGAGCTTGATGTCCTTTATGTAACAAGAATTCAAAAAGAGAGATTCCCTGATGAAGAAGAATATCTCAAAGTCAAAGGAAGTTATGTTGTGGGGTTAGATATGCTAAAGCGAATGAAAGATGATACAATAATTTTACATCCGTTACCAAGAATTGATGAAATCTCTGCAGACGTTGACAAAACAAAAAATGCAAAGTATTTTGAGCAAGCAGAGTATGGAAAACACACACGTGCTGCCCTATTGGGTATGATTCTAAATGAGAATGGATTTTAAGAAAATCCGTATTCCATATATCTAGAGACGTTTCAATAATGACTAGTTGACAGAAACAAAAATTATTCCAATATTTCCATTAGACTTGGTATTATTTCCTAGGCAAGAACTCCCACTTCGGATTTTTGAGCCTCGATACAAGCAATTAGTTGATGATTGTATGCTAGGTGATGGGCAATTTGGTGTATGTCTGATTGATGAAAATAATTCTATCAATGGCTGGAATTCCCCAAAATTAGTAGGTACTATTGCTAAAATTTCTAAATGTGAAGATGTAGAAATTGATGGATTACAATTACACATTGAAACAATTGGAAGAAATTCATTTAAAATTAAAAAAATCATTCCGCCATCTATTACACAACCTGCAAATTATGATCCTCTTTCCGTAGAAGGACACCAAGAAATTTCTGAGATACATGAGAAAGTTGGAACTGGAGAAAAAATGTACATTCAAGCAGAAGTTGAAATGATTCCTGAAATTGATGAGAACGTCTCATCTGAGAATTGGGAAAAACTAGTTCATTTATGGAAAAAGAAAATCATTAAACAAGCTTTACCTCAAACTGTTGATTCACATTCGTTAGATCATGTGTTGGAGCAGTACTATCTGAACACTGATACGCCTACAATTGATTACATTTACTCTTTAGCTGCAATTGGTGCCAAGGATCCAAATGAGTTACAAACAATTTTAGAGGCAACTACCATGGATGAACTAATTAAGCGAATGAAAGAATTGTTGACAGTATAGATATGATTTCATTAAAAAAATTAGTAATATTTGGATTAATTTCATGTCTGTTGTTTCCTGCAAGTAGTGTTTATGGACATGGATTTGGTCTTGATACTATTTCCTCAATAGACATTCAAGGAAAAAAACTATCAATTTCTGTAGAGATGCCCTTGACTTTTGAAAATGATCAAGAACAAATTACAATTACTGCAACTGAAGATGTAACAAAAGAAAATGCAAAAAATGTCACATTTCTGATTGGTTTATTTCATGAAAATGAAATGATATTTAGAAATTATTTCTTTGCTGAAGATGGTGTTTTACAAATTCAAGTAGAACCTACACAAGAAAATGAGATTACAATTCATGGTGAACAAGATTCTCTGCTTGGAGCATGGCATGGAACTGAATCTGAACCGCTTAAAATCACAGGACCTTTGTTTGATTCCAGTGGATTATACAATTTTGAAATTGAGATTCGAACAATTGATGAGCCTACAAATATCATAGAATCTGGAATTTATAATGCTGATTTGAGCGTAATTGAGACTGTATCATTTACTCAAAAAGATTCTGAAAATAATGATGTAGATTTTCGTTCAAAGTCATATTTTGATACAATTTCTAATTTCAAATATGATTATGAGGCAAATCAGGTTACGTTTGAAATGCCATTTGACTGGAGTGAAAAACAAATGTCACATGTTAATGTGGTTCATGTAGAGACACATTTTCCAAAATACTTTGACGAGTTTTTGGCACCTAGTTATTCAGGATATGTTAACGGAATTGAATTGTTCAAATCTTCAGTTTCTGTTGATGACTATACAGAAGATGATGAAAGAATAATTCATTTTGTTTTGTTACAAGATCATTTACGATATTTGAAAAATGAGATGAAAAAAGAGCTTGATGAATATCCTGAGAATATGATATTTACAATTTCTATGAGCAAAGATACTGCATTTCCTTTAGAAGCTTATACAAAAAGTGAAGATTTCAAAGTAAATTTATCGTGGGATCCAATGAATGTAGAACCTGGTGTTGATACTAATTTTATTTTCACAATTAGAGATGGAAGAACAAATGAACCCCTGAGAAGTTCTGACTATACATTTGTGATAATTCAAAATGGCGAGGAAATTCATCGTGCTTCTGGACAGGCTCAAGTTGGTGGCGAATTTGAGAAATTTACATTTACTGAAGATCAGACTGGCCCTACAATTATTAAATTTGAAAATATTAGAAACACAGGACAAGAAACTGAATTTGTTTTAGTGGTTGCACCTGAATTTGGAATTATTGTAATGGCTATACTAGTAGTTGGTATGATCAGTGTGATCGTACTTGGTACAAAACATCAAACTTTTTCTCTCAAGTAGAATAAATTTCTTGTAATTTGGTAGATTTTTTGCCTAAAAACTACTTTTATAATTATATGTGAGTTTCTAGTGGAATAAATGATCTTCTTTTGGATAAGAAAGAATTGCAAAAAATAGTTGCTGATGTAAGAAATTAAAACTCTGTATTTTCAAATAAATCTTATCTTGATAATTTGACTGTTCCAAAATCCATTATTGGCCGAGAGGATGAATCAAAAAAACTAGTTAATTATTTACTATCTTATGAGAAAGGTCTAGTTGTTCCACTGATTTCAATTTATGGTAGAAGCGGTTCTGGCAAATCTACTATAATTCAGTTTGTGTGTGAGAATCTTGATCTGGATTTTTGTTATGTTGATTTGCGTAAATCAAAAACTGTTTTTGGATGCATTAATTTGATTTTATCTGAATTAGGACATTTAAATCTTAAAAATGCTCAAGGAATTAATTCTGCCTTTGTGATTTTAGAGAAATTAATTTCAGAAAAATTTGAAAAATCTAATAATTCCCTTCTTGTATTATGTCTTGATGAATTTGATACATTGTTTTATGATAAAAGAGGGAAACCTTCTGATTTTATTTATAAATTACTTGTATTGATTGAAAAATTTAGAGCACTCTCAAAATATTTGTGCATTATAACAATATCCAATAAAATATTGTCAGAGTTTGATCTTGATGACAGAATTGTTTCAAGAATTGGTTCTTCTGAAGTTTACTTTAATTCCTATTCTCAAGATAATGTTCTAAAGATAATTCGTAATAGAGCAAAAAAATCATTTTCTAAACCAATTGATGAAGAAATTTTAAAATATTGTGCAAAAATTAGCTCAGAAGAGCATGGAGATGCACGACGTGCAATTGATTTACTTAGAACAAGCGGAGAATTGGCAGGTATTGAAAAGAAAAAAATTTCAAAGCAACATGTTGATGAAGCAATCAAACAACTGCAGAAAAACCAACTGACTACTATTATCAATGGTGGATCTTATCACTTTAGACTGGCATGTGCAGGACTAGCTAGACTCACATTTCTTAGTGAAGAACAATGGCATAGTACATCTGAATTATACAACCAATATCAGAAGATACTTGCTAAAGATCAGCGAAAAATATCATATCGGAGATTCTCTGAAATGCTTGTGGAACTGGTAAATTCTGGAATTGCAATTTCTCAGACTATTTCCAAGGGTAGGCAGGGATATGGAAGTCAATTCAAACTTACAGTGGATCCTGATTTGATAGGAATCTCTTGTTTTCATGAATGGTGGAAAGACGTAGTTGATGCAAAAATTTCACATGATGCAAAACAAAAATCTAAAGACATGTTGTCATTTGGAAGAAAAAAGTCTCATTTTTCAAATTTGTATAACATGTTAGATACTAACACTAAAGATAGTTGGAATGATTATGTGGGAAAGTAATTTGAAACGATCAGTATCTCCATGATTTTGCATCTAAACACTAATTTCTAATTCTCATCATTGCTACAATTGCAATAATTACCCCAATAACACCCACTCCAATTCCAACATATCCAACATCAATTTGCGAATTAGTTTCTTCCAAATTACTAACTGAATCTTTTAGTTCACTGACATCTTCAATTAGAGCAGTATGCCCGTCAATCATCTGCTGTATTGTAATATCTGATGGTTCGGGAAATTCAATGTATGAGCGTTCATCAACTTTTGGGGGATGCATTGACAAACTAACTGATGTTTCTTCAATTGTTCCCAAAATATTCACTTGATAAAATCCTGAAATCGTTGGATTGACAAAGGCATAGTATTTTCCAGGTGTATTATGATCAGGTGATAGTGGAAGTGTGATATCTTCTTCTTGATAAATTAATTTTAATTTTAAAGTTTTTTCCAATTCTTCTATTCCGTTTTGAAATTTTTGAGATTCTGCACATTTAATTGCTTTTGGAATTTCAGGACATGGAATTAATGGGTTGACAGATATCACAATTCCATTAGTTTCTTGACTTACCACGGGTTCCACCATCCATCCAATTTCTATTCTGTATTTGTCATCTATTGCATCAATTGTATGTGCATATGCATTAGGCACAATAAGAGAACATGACAATAAACCAAATATTAATAAAAATTTTCTATGTGTCATTTTTTTAACAATAATGAAATTGATATAACTTTCATAACAATAATTTAATGATTAACAATATTATACTTTAGGAAATTGGTACATCTATGTTAGATGTGTATACAAATGTACTAAACATTAATACAATTGTTAGTATTGCAGTGCTTGTAATAATCTGATGGATATTCTATTTTGTTTGACCATTTTGTATTAAAGTTCATGAATAAAATCAAATATTGTTACAGTTGAGTTTTATCCGATTAGTGCTCCCTAGTTTTGTTAAACGAGGGATGTGTGCTATGTTTGTACCAGTTCATTTTTCGAATGTACCAATTCGGTTTTAATTATTATTGGTATCTTTTATCTAATGAATAGAAAAGGTATCTTAATGATACTACCACTCATATGTGCAATTGCACTTATGTTTGTTCCATACGATGCTTATGCGCATAATGGGCATAATCATAATAAAGGATCTGGATGTACAGGCTGCACTCCTCCAACTTTGGGTGTTGATGGAAATGGAAAAAGATTGGTTTCAGGCGGAATCACAATTCTTGATCAAACATATGATGTTGAATTGTTCAAACAAGATCTGAATCCTCAACTTCTAAAAGTAGGTGAACCTGCAGAAATCATGTTAAAAATATATGATGAAACAGGTTATGACGATCTAAAACATATAGAGTTGTCTTTGGGTGTTGAAGATAAGTTGATTTCAGGTGTATTGGTTCCTTACAGTCCAGTAACTGTTGAATGGGATAAAACATTTGATGGAATGACTACTGTTTCTGAATCCAACAAAGAAAGTTTGGTAAAAGATATTGCTGTGCAGGTTGTGGATAATTCTCCTTTGATTGGATTAAAGTTCACATTTACTCCTACTCAGGAATTTAATGCAAATACCATTCTTGTAAAAGCATGGGATCAGAAAAGAAATGCAAACATAAATTATTTTTATAATGCATTAGAAATAATTCCATCCGAGTCTTCATTTCTACTGGCAAGTGCATCTGAACTATCATCTTCAGATTCTGATGATAACCAAGCAGAACTAACTTCTATGGACTTACCAATTGATAAAGTGGACTTACCAATTGATAAAGTAAACCAAGAGATTCAATGCAGTTCAGGCCAAGAACGTATGTTGCGAGTATCTGATATGAGCCCTGTGTGCGTTAGCGTATACCAGTCGTCTGTATTAATTGAGAATAATTGGGCCGTCTATGATCAATGATTCTTTTTGATTGACATGACCTCTTCTTTTTTTATTGCTTTTGTTTCTGTAATTGTGATTTTAGGTGTTATTCCATTAGCTGATGCTCATACTGCCAAAGTTGTTGGCGATTTTAAAATTGATATTGGATGGGAAATTGAACCTCCAATATACGGTGTTGATAATGCTATAGTGATTACTGTGTCTGTTGCTGATGAATCAGACAAGCTTCTTTATGACATGATATTTTTTAATAAAATTGATGACTCTAATGATGAAACCACAGAACAACATATTTTGGGATTGACAGATACTCTTGAATCTTACATCTTGGTTGAAAGTTCTAAAACTACGTTGATTTTAGAAGAAAATTCTGAAAAATTTGGAATGTATAGTGCAAAATACACCCCTACAGAAATTGGGATTCCGACAGTTCAACTGTCAGGTGTAATAAAGAATATTGAATTTGAATTGACATCTAAAATTGAAAAAATAGAAGAGGGTTCTGGTCCAAATGAAATTCCAGAATGGATTAAAAACAATGCAGAGTGGTGGGCAGAAGGCTCCATAGATGATGATTCATTCATTCAAGGAATTCAATATTTGATTAAAGAAGGTATATTACAAATTCCTCCAACAGAATCAAATACAAGTTCTGGTCCAAATGAAATTCCAGAATGGATTAAAAACAATGCAGAGTGGTGGGCAGAAGGCTCCATAGATGATGATTCATTCATTCAAGGAATGCAATATTTAGTTAATCGAGGAATTATCCAAATTGATTAATTCTAGGTTATCAGATTGATTTTGTTTATTATATGGTAAATTTACAGGAAAAAAATTAAACGTGATAAAAATAATTAACTTACTATTCAATTTTTTTAATTGATAAATAAATTTTTATTAATATTAAAATTTTACATTAAAGTGCTACCAGCTTCACGGTATCCATGTTTTTATTTCTCTGAAAATCTTTTGTAATTGTAGATACTTTTTCAGCATCGCCATTAATTACAAAAAGTTCCATGCATTTTTCTTTATCAATTTTACTGTGAAGATGTGTTGTGATCAAATCTTCAAAATTATGAGTGATTCCTGAAACTATGTGATCAAATTCATCATTATGAACAACTAAGAGAATAGCATGAATATTTCCTGATAAATCTGCTTTTTGTTTTTCTTCAGAAACAAACGTTCTGATTCCTGCTCTGATGGCCTCTGATCTACCTGAGAATCCCATAGAGGATTGGATCTTGTCTAATTCAGATAGAATCTCATCATTTAGAGAGATTGAAACTATTGGCATATGTCTGATGTTATTAATTATCTTATAAGTTTAGTAATTAATCTTATTAAGATTTTATAAATTTATTAATAATCTATATTGAACTGCTGCGTGAATACCCAAACTAAGATGGCAATAATTGCAATTGTAGTAGTAATTCCATTATCTTCTATTGCTGTTTATGGAACTAATACCAATCAACAGTTTACAAATAATGATACTTCTAAACTTTTAGCCATTTCATCATTTAATCCACTTCATGAATTTTCTCAAATTGTTGGAGGAGAAAAAATTGATGTAACTTTACTTGTTCCTGTTGGAGTAGAACCACATGATTGGGAACCTACAATAAAAGATGTTCAAAAAATGCACAAGTCTGATTTTATAATAATTAATGGAATAGGTTTTGAGAATTGGGTTGATGATTTAATTGAAAATAATTATCAGGGAATAATAGTTGACACTAGTAAGCAAATTCTAATTAAAGAAACAGATCCACATATTTGGTTAAATCCAGTTTTTGCAATAAACCAAGTAGGAAATATTGCATCAGCTTTTTCAAATTCAGATCCTGAAAATGCAGAATACTATATGACAAATGCTGCAAAATATAGTGAAAAATTACGTTCACTTGATTTAAAAATTAGAACTGATTTAACAGATTGCAAAAGTGATTTTATTGCATTCCATGATGCGTTCTCTTATTTTGCATATGAATATGGTTTAAATCAACATACTATTGTTGCAACAACTGATTCTCATGGGGAAGTAACTGCAAAAACATTAGAGAATGTTATTTTAACAGCTAGAGAATTAAACATTAACATAATTTTTAGTGAAGAAACTGTAAACACAAAAACTTCACAAATTATTGCAAATGAACTAGGTGGTAAAGTTTTAGTTTTATCTCCACTTGAGATTGTATCTGAAGATGATTATATTTCAAAAATGTCTCAAAACCTTGAAAATCTAAAGGAGGCATTATGTTGAAAGTAGTCGAAATCAACAACTTGACTGTTCAATATCCTGATGTTAAGGCTCTTGATGATGTTAGTTTAGTTGTTAACCAAGGTGATTTTCTAGGCATAATTGGGCCTAATGGGGCAGGAAAATCTACACTTTTTGCATCAATGCTTGGACTCAACACCAAATACAATGGTACAATCAAATTTTTTGATGAGGACATAAAAAAATCAAAAAATTATCTAAAAGAACTTGGATACGTTCCACAAAAGCCAATTTTTGAGAGCAATTTTCCAGTAACTGTTACTGATGTGGTTAGAATGGGAATCAGAAAAGAATCTGATGAGAATAAAATCGATGAAATTTTACAGCAATTGTGGATACACGAATTACGTGATAGACGGATAGGCGAATTGTCTGGTGGTCAACAACAACGTGTATTTATTGCAAAAGCCTTGGTAAATAATCCAAAAATTTTGATCTTAGATGAACCTGTGACAGGTATTGATCAGCAAAGCATTGATCTGTTTTACAGCATTCTTCGTGAATTAAATTCTAAACAAAAAATTACTATCATTTGGTCATCTCATGATTTGGATGCAGTAAACAAACTAGCAAATCATGTGGCATGTCTGAATAGAACTTTGTTCTTTCACGGTGAATCTGAAACATTTTTTTCAGATGATGAATTAGTAAAGCAATATTCTGAGGCCTCAATGCAGGAACACATGCATCATCATTAATCATGTCTTTTGAAATTCTAACTTTTAGTTTTATGCATAGAGCATTAATTTCTGGAGTTGCAATTGCAATTCTATGTTCAGTTGTTGGGCTGTTTCTAGTTTTAAGACGCTATTCATTGTTTGGCGATGCAATAGCCCATTCATCATTTGGTGGAATTGCTTTAGGATTACTGGCAGGTGTTTATCCTTTATGGACAGCATATGCTGTTTCTATAGCTAGTGCACTGGTAATTACTAAAATCAAAGACAGATACAACATTTCTGGTGATGCATCTATTGCCGTTTTATTGTCCTCAGGCATAGCAGTTGGGCTTGTAATTATTGGATTATCTGGAGGATTTACGATTGATATCTTTAGTTTTCTGTTTGGTAGTATTCTACTTGTTAGTGTAAATGACACTGTTCTAGTTTTAGCATTAACTGGAGTAATTCTAATTATAATTCTACTACTTTATCGCCAACTACTTTATTCGACATTCAATGAGGAACAAGCCAAAGTTAGTGGAATACCTGTAGAAAAAATAAATTACTTGATTGTTTTTATGGCAGGAATTACTGTAGTTACATCTATTCAACTTGTAGGCATATTGTTAATTTCAGCTCTCTTTGTAATTCCTAATGTTACAGCAATAATGTATGGTAAGGGATTCAAACAAACGGCAATCATTTCAATGAGTTTTTCTGTTTTTTCAGTCGTAGTGGGAATTCTAGTCTCTTACATCTTTGATATTACTCCTGCAGGAACCATTGTCTTAATTGCAATTGGTTTGCTTGCAGGAACTATGGGAATAAAATCAGCTGGATTGTTATCTAAGAATTAATCAAAGAATTTAATCTTCGTTTGTCCTTTACACCCTTTACAAAAAACAATGATGTTGCAATAATTCCTAAAGCAATCAACGGTGATGCAAGCTCAGTATATTTTATCTCTAAACCAGTTGATTCTTGTGCTAGTGAAATACTGACTGGAATTTCTGTTAACTTTACAGTACCGATTTTATTTGATTGTTGTTCGACAAACCAAACATTGTCATTCCCATCTGATGTCATAAACTGAATAAATGATGTTTCAGTTGGGATTGAAATCTCTATCAAATCATTGTTGTCTGGATCGTAAACTCCTATACTATCCACAGTATGTTGTGCAAACCAAATGTTTCCGTATCTATCAAATGTCATACCAAATGGCAATGCTTCCTTATCAGGCACAGTTATCTTGCTAAATGTCTCTAAAATTGGATTGAATTTAGTAATTGCCAAGCCTGTGTGCTCTGCAATCCATAGATTTCCATCATTGTCAAAAATCAAAGCTTCTGGTGCTTGTAATACTGTTTTAGTTGAAATCTGAGTTAGTTCATTGGTTTGAGGATTTATGAATCCTATCTTACCTGCACCTGTTGCTGAATACCAAATATTTCCATCTTTATCAATAGTTAATGCAAATGGAAATGATTGTCTGTCTGGCAGAATAATTTCTTCAAAGATATCTTCTTCTGGTAGATATTTTAGAATTCTATCTTTGTTGACAATTGTAATCCAAATGTTATCATCAAAATCTGCTTGAATGAATACTGGTGTATTTTCTGAAATTACTGGATCTAGTTTTGGAAGAGTTTTAGTAGTGATTTCTTTACTTTTAATGTCGATAAACCCAATTTGATTTCTTGGTGGATCTGTAAACCAAATTCTTCCTTTGTTATCTTGTGTTAGAAATGTTGAAACTAAGCCATCAAATGAATAAGATGTAAATTCATTTGTTTCAAGTGAAAATTCCCATAATCTGGGTGCAGATGCATCGCTAATCCACAAGGAATCTTTTCTATCATATACTGCGAATAGTGGTTTTGCCTCTTCTGGTAATTCATATTCAATTACTTGTGATTGAATATCTGTTAATCTAGGTTTTACAAGTAAATTCAACATTACTGATTCGTTTGCATTCTCAGTTCTTTTAGCTTCAATCTCAACTAACCATTCTCCTGAGAATCCAAACGTTAATTCTCCTTGGAATTGAATTGGATCAGATGGATTTTTTATTGACATTGGAACTTCTATTGGGGAAATATTCTTTGATGGATTTGATATCTTCACATGAATTTGATCTGAATCATAAAGTTGATTTCCTTCAAAATTACTTACTGTGACTAGAATTGTATTGACCCCGCTTGAAAATGGAGAAATATCAATATTGAATTTTGCATTTTCTGAAAATTCTATAGTTTTAAACCCATACACAATCTCTTGAGCATCAACTTTTTGAATTTCACCTGCAGGTAATGTTCCATTAGCAAGTAACGCAACCACTCCAAGTAGAATAATTCCTAATGTTGCATCTACCTTAAGTGATCTAGTTAATTTTTTATGAATAGAAATTTTTCCCGATGAATAATTTTTTTCTGCATTTTTTTGTATTTTAAATTGAAAAAAGCCTCCTAAAGCTACCATGATTGCAGCAATTGCTATTTTGAGAATGATTAATTGACCATACACTGATTCAGTGATTAGTCCAACATCACTTTCTAAGAACCACAAAAGTGTTGGACCTGTAATAATTACAATTCCTACTGAAATGATAAATGCTATTGAGAATCGTGGAATGAGTACTAAACTCATCTTTTCTTTGCTTGATTCTTTGAGTTGAGAAAATGTTGGTAATAATGTAAAGACAAAATAAAATATCCCACCTATCCATACTGCTGCAACTAGATTGTGAATGTAATCCAATACAACTGCAGGTATTTCTCCACTAGCTGCACCATGTCCAATTAGACTTGTAGTGGCAATTAATGCAAGTGACATCACAAGCATTGGAATCTGATTCTTTTTTGATAGAATTTTTTTCCTATCTAATCCAAACCAAATTCCTAGTAGAATTATTGTAATTACCATTCTGATCAGCCAAATATTCCCAAAGTCAGTTTGAATTGCATTTAATGGTGATGTTTCTAGTCGTATAGTCTGGACTGCAATCATCAAAATATCAGAAACGAAAACTAATCCAAGGCCAATTCCCGTAAGTGACATGAATTTTCCATGATGAATTGATTCAATTTTTTCTAATTCTTCTTTGATAGAATGTTTGTTTTGTGTTCCCCAAATCATCAAGGATGCAATTACAACTCCTAGGACAACTGTTTGACCAACAATTCCAGGAAATCTTGCACCTGCTTCAGGTAAAAATACAAGTTCTGATGGTCTTTCAACTCCTAACATATGAGGAGGAACTACAACATCTCCTACTGCAAACAAGAAAGCACCTGGAACAAGATGCCCATCTACTTTGGAGAGGACTTTGGTTGTTGCGGTATAAACTCCATCTTCCAATGGAGGTGTTGTAACAACAAGCGATAATTCCCCTTCATAGTAATTCGTATCTTTGTTATCTATTTGATTTCCATTATTGTCAAGTACTCTGAGTTCACTAAAGTTAATGTCAACTGGTTCTGAAAAAAATACAATTACTCTAGTTGTACCAGCAGGTGCATTGGATTCTAAGCTTGGAATAGTTTCTTCTGTAAATGGATGAGCTGCTGCTAATGGGATAGAAATGAATGATAAGACCAGTAAAAATATTAGAAATTTTCTCATTTATAGATAAGATCACTTAAGACAATTTAAACAGTTTACAAATTCTAAATTTGTACCAATTTACATAAAGATAATAACCTATTATCATTCATTGATGGTCGTGAAGATAGGATTTTTTGGCCTTGTGGCAATATTACTTTCAGTTGGAATGATTACTCCATCATTTGCGCATACTACTGTTCACGTAGAACAATATGAAATTGAAGTAGGATGGGGAATTGAGCCTCCCGTAGTTGGTATTAGAAATGATCTTGTTTTCAAGTTCACTGAGGCTGGAGAAACAGAAGGTACGCATAAAGCAGTTACTAATGTTTTCAAAAATATTGATGCTACAGTAATGTTTGGAGGCGCATCCAAAAAAATTGATATTAATTCTGATCCAAAACCGGGATATTATTTTTCATCTATAATTCCGACTAAAACCGGAAGTTATTCTGTAGAATTAAAGGGAGAAATTCGTGGTGTATCTGTTGATATAAAAATACCTGTGGAGGATGTAGAACCTACCGCAGTCTTAGATTTCCCTCCATCTTCTAGTGGAGGAGATGCTGATATTGCTGCTCTAAAAAATGCAATTTCATCTTTGCAACAAGATGTTTCTAAACTAAATTCAGGTGAAACTGTAATTTCTTCAAGTGGTGGTGAATCTTATGACTTTGCAATTTTTGGTTTATCCATTGCATCAGCAGCTATTATCTTGGCAATAATATCCCTAGTAAAAAGAAAATAGAAAAAGAGGAATTCCTAAAATCTTGGAACGACTCTAGATTTTGCAGTTACTGCTACGATGCTTATGATTGCAACAGCTAGTATCATCATTGCAATTGTACCAAATTCTGGGACAATGTTTGAGAATACAACTTCTTCACCAATTGGTCCTGTTTTAGGATCATCGACACCATAACCTTGGAAGGTAATAGTGATGTCTACTGGATCTGAAGAACTAAGTGTTGCTGTTGTATGTGCACCTTTACCATCGTGATGGTGTGCACCTTCATCGTGTAAAACTTCTTCACCATTTTGTGTTACCATGATATCATGGTTAACATGTTCTGCATCGTCAAATTCAATGGAAATTTCCATCATTTCACCTGCAGTTGGTGTTGAAGTCCAAATTGAAACCATTGTACCATCAGATAACATTCCGGTTGCAGTTGCTGCACCTTCCATGTGCATCATTTCACCATCGTCGTCACCATGATCGTCACCATGATCGTCTTCTTCAATTCCTTGTACTGTGATTATTCCTGCCATCCATGGATGAACTATACAGAAGTATGGTTGATCACCTACTTCAGTTGGGGTCCATTCATATGAGTTTCCAGCCATTACTAAACTGGAATCAAATACTACTCCAACTGAATCAGAATCTGTTGCTTCCCCTGATGTGAATGTATGTGCTGCACTATCTGTGTTTGAGAAAATTACTTTTCCACCAACATCAACAGTTGCAATACTCGGAACGAAACATCCTTCTGGTGTTTCTTCACATCCTGGAGAACCAGAACCTGCTGCCGGAATAACTGTCACTTCAGCATGATCTGCATATACACCTGGTGTCATTGCGACAATGCCAGCTGCGATAGCAAATAGTACGAAGAAAGAGCTAATTGCTTTAGTCTTCATTAAACAAATTACTTGGTTGGATACATAAAAACCTCACTGGAATTTCCAGACTTGGAACTAGTTTTTTCTAAACTGGTACAACTTTAGAATTCCCAATACAGGCATTCCAACATACATTCCAATATTTAGTAGAATAATGGATACACCATACCCTAACATTTCTTGCTCTGAATCAATATCTGCATGATTTAGCAAAGATAATGATGATAGCATTGGAGTCAATCCTATTTTTACAATTTCTTTGAAAACAGGATTTTCTCTTTCAAAGTCAGCGATATTAGGTGAAAATGAATAATAGAATTGATTAAATCCACTCATGAAAGCAACTCCAGACTTTGTGGATAAAACAGTATTATCTCGGAGTTCTCTTAGTTGTTGAATTTGTGGTGCCATTTCAGAACCATATGCCGCAGTTGCAATTAGACATCCACCATTTTCTTCAACTGGTGGAACATTATTGTTTGGTGTTGGTTGTGCATGTGCTTTCCCTACTGTAATATCAAATGATACTGTTTCAGTAGGAATTGGTTGAAATAAAATTCCCTCAATTTCAAAGTCCATTGAATACATACCTTCACCAAGATTGAATTCAATTGGGATCTTAACTGATCCAACTGATGTATGAGTTAGTGGAATTGGTCCAAAAACTTTTTCCCCATCTTTGGAAACTGAAACCGTATAATCAATATGTTCTTGAATTTTTTTGGTTTGAGGATTTAAAAAATCAATATCTATTTTTGTTTGAACATTTGGTTTTATTTCATCATACGTTAATTTTACATCAAGTGTCCCTTTCTCAGTAGGTAAAGTTTGGGATTCTGCAAATGCAGGAATAATCAATAATGGGATTAGTAATATTGCAAGTAAAATTTTCATACATCCACTTTAAAACTCGGAAATAAAAGTTGTACTCTATTTTTCAAATGAAAAAAATCGTCACGCATAGGAATACTGTACCAGCTTTAAATATGGAATAGATCCATTTTTTGTATTGTATACCAAATTTGCATTATTCATTTTAATTATTGGTATTTTTTCAATTGCTATTATTCTTCCTGATGCATTTGGACATGGACTTGGTGGAGATCAAGCACCACCATTATCTTTTGGTGATATGGAAGTAACTGTTAGAACACAATTGAGTCCATCAGACATTACAGTTGGTGAAATTGATTCTGCCAATATGCAAATACGTTTTTTTGATACGTTAACTGACAAGAATCTTGACAAAGTAACATACAGAATAGAAGTTTGGCAAAGTGGTGAACTCTTAGCTAGAAACCTATTCTATGACATGGATGGAAGATTAGATGTAAAAATTAAACCAAAAACTGGATGTAATGAAAGCCTTCTTGAAAAATGCTCCATTTATGGTGGTTCTGAACATGTTAGTGCGCCAGGTGCATTATTTGTTCAAGGTGCAGCATGTACTGACGATAATTTAGAAATATGTGGAAGACCATCAATTACAGGTCCTATATTTGTAAAAGGCGGATTATACAAAATTAGAGTTGACATTGAAGCTGCTACTAGTCCAAGAACAGTATTAGCTAATTTACTAAGCTATGAAACTTTTGTCAGTGTAGCACAAGAACAAAAATTTTCTTTCCAAACAGCAAATGCTGAAGAAGTTCCAGTCGTTGTAAAAACCTACTATGACGATGTTGATAACTTTGAATTTAATACATCTGATAATTCAATTTCGTTTGATATGCCATTTGATTGGAGTCCTGATTATGTAAATTTGGTACAAGTAGTACATGAAGAAGTAAGAGTTCCTAAAACATTTGCACCTTATGCAGATGGAAAGCAATTCAAAGGATATGTTAATGGTGTTGAAATTGATCAGAGAGCCTTACTAAATGATCCATACTCATCAGAGGATACAAACATTGTTCATTTCTTAATTACCAAAAATGAACTAGAAAAAATTAACGAAACTCTAGGTCCTTCTAATTATGATAATCCACAAATGGATTTGAAACTAGTTCCATTAGCAGAAGTCTCAAAAAGTTCTACCGAATTTTATCTTGTAGATACTAAAACCTTTGAACAAGTTCCAACAACAGTTAACCTTGCATGGGAAGGAAAATATGGTGCAAATCAAGAAATTCCATTTGAATTTACATTCTTTAATGAAAATAGAGAATTAATCAGAGACATAAAATATGCTTATGTTGTTTTAGATGAATTTGATAATGAAATTGCACGAAACGATGGTACTGACCCTCTAAATCCCGGGATTGTCTCAGTTGAAGGATTAGATGTGCAGAAAATCTTCGTTCCTTCTACTGGTCAGATTCGTGTTGACATTCTAGTTTATGGAACTGGATTGGATTATAATCCAAAATATGCTGGAATTGGTTCAGCAATTATTGAAATTGGTCCAGGTTCTTCAACTCCATCAATGCCTGAGAAAACACCTATTCCTTCTTGGATTAAAAACAATGCAGAATGGTGGGCAGCAGGACAAATCGATGACAGTTCATTTGTTCAAGGCATTCAATATTTGATTAAAGAAGATATTCTAAAAATTCCTCCAACTTCACAAGGAACTGGTTCTATCTCAAATGATATTCCAGCCTGGATTAAAAACAATGCAGAATGGTGGGCAGCAGGACAAATCGATGACAGTTCATTTGTTCAAGGTATTCAATATTTGATTAAAGAAGGAATTATGAGAATTCAATCATAGGTTTTTAAATAAATTCAGTAAAGTGATAGTATAATGAAAGACATCAATGATATCATGCCAAAAGTTCCTAATATGAGATGGGGAGCTTTGATGAATAAAGCTCCTACAAATGATAAAGTTGAAGAAATGAATAAAATTTTCCCTGACAACGGTAGATGGCATACAGTTTTTGAAGAACAAGATCAGATTACAGTTGATGGAAAAGAAATTAGAAAGAAAAATCCTGACAAGTGGACTTAGATTGAAAAGTAATTCATTACTTGTAATATTAATAATTTCATCTGTTTTGGTTATTGGATTTGATAATGTTTACGGTCATGGTGTGGGAAGTGAAACTTTTCCACCTGTTGATTTAAATGGTAAGCTGGTAACTTTAGAAGTATCATCCTCTACAAGTGATCCAAATACAAGTGATGATCAACAAATATCAATTTCATTAATTGACTTTAATTCAAAAATTACTCTACGAGATGTTACATTTCTTATAAAATCTGAACGTGGAGATCAGTTTCTTTTTGAAAAAGAATTCAAAGCAGATAACGGATTCCTTGTTTTTAATTTTGTATCTGAAGAGACTGATTCAATTATTTTAGAGGAAGAAAATGGAGGTGGGCTATTTGGTTCATTATTGGGTCTTGAAAGCAAAATGGTTCATGTTAAAGGACCTAGACTGAGTGAGGGAGGATTATACAAATTAGACGTTAGTGTATTAACTGCTGATGGATATTCTCAAAAATTAGATGAACCTCTAATTTTTAATGCTGGAATATCAATCGCACAAACATCTAGACATAATTTTGTTGATCCAAACTTTGGTGAACAAAGTATTCATGTTATATCCTATTATGATGAAATTTCAAATTTTAATTATGATCCTGACTCTAAAGAAATTAGCTTTTTTATGCCGTTTGAATGGAGTCAATCTAACATTAACCAAACATCAGTAGTTCATGAAGAGTTAGTTATCCCCAAAAAATTTGGTGATTTGCTAGTATCTGGATTTACAATGTATGTCAATGGGGTGCAATTATCCCAAGACATTGTAAATATTGATGATTTTTTCTCAGATGGGCGAATTGTTCATTTCATAATATACCAAAAAGAATTACAGAAAGTTTTTGATAATAATCCAAATCAAAATGGAATGAATTTTAAAATCAAATCTGATCGTGATTATACTCATCTAAGTGCAGTTACTGATAATGGACAATTTAGAATTCTTGTATTCTCAGAGCCAGACAATTTAAAATCAAATTCAAATGCAAAAATCCTTTTTGATGTAACTGATATTTTCTTAAAGAATAAGCCAGTTGCGACAAATTATGAATTTTCAGTAACTCAAAATGAAAGAATAATTTTTGAAAAAAATGGAATTAGTACTGATTCTAGAGATGTACATAATGTTGTGGAATTTATAATTCCAGATGATGTAACTGGTATTGTAAACTTGAATTTTAAAAATTTAGATGGTAACAAACTTGCAAAGGCAACATTTCCTATTGTAATTGACAGAATATTGTCAAATGAGATTTTAATTCCTTCTTGGATTAAAAACAATGCAGAATGGTGGGCAGCAGGACAAATTGATGATAAAGCATTCATTCAAGGAATTGAATATATGATTCAAAATAAAATTATTTTAATTCCACAAACTCAACAAGAAACTTCAGAATCTCAAGTAATTCCTTCTTGGATTAGAAGCAATGCAGAATGGTGGGCAGCAGGACAAATTGATGATAAAACATTTGTTCAGGGCTTGGAATTTATGATAAAATCTGGGATTCTTCGTGTTTGATCGATTCTTATTCGATCAATGAACCAGTCACTTTAAATTTCTAAAACAGTAATTTTGATCACTTTGTTTAGACCTGAGAGTATAGTTGAGAGAAAATCTACATTATTTTCTATCGTAGTTGCTGGTGTGATTGCAATTTTAGCTATGCCAATAATTATTCCTCATCTATTGCATGGGTATCATTTAGCACACATCTTTTTGCATGTTGGTGGAATTACACTTGCAGTCTTTATTTCTGTACTTGCAACTTTTGCGTATTACAGATTAAGAACAAAGCGGCTTTTACTTAGTGCTGCAGCTTTTACTAATTTTATTGCAGCGGAAATTGTTTTACTTGTAGATGCTACATGGCCTTCAGTATTTGATCTTGAAGGATTATCCCTTTCTGAGGTAGGACATTTATTGACCTTTGTCACATTAGGATTATTGGCTTTAGGAGTGTTTAGAAATGACTGATAGAGATTCACAATTACAAAAAATTATTGAAGAAAATCCTGGAATTCAATTCCGTGAAATTATGCGTTCATCTGGATTAAAAAATGGAGTTCTAAGTCACTATTTAGGAAAATTAGAGAAAACAGGAATTATCAAAGTAATTCGTGGACCACGACAAGCAAGATTCTTTTCGCCAAAAATTACTGAAGATGAATCAATTGTAATCAAAGCTTTACGAAAACAAACTCCACGTGATTTGTTACTTGCATTAATTGAAAACGATGGATTAGAATTCTCACAATTAGTTAGTAAAGTTAAGAAATCACCATCAACTGTTTCACTATATCTATCACAAATTGTAGATGATGGATTAGTTGAGATAAGATTAGTAGAACTCAAAAAGAGATATCATATTAAAGCAAGAGATCTTATTGATAAATTAATTGAAGATTATAGACCAAGCTTACTTGAAAAACCAACATCTGGATTCGAAGATATTATCAATTCCTTCTAGTGTTTTACAACTAACCATTCCTATATTTTTAGGATTATTCATTCTTCTATTATTTTCTACAATTGCTTATGCTGATGTTTTCATACCTGATAGTGAATATGCTGGATACTATGATTATGAAGGAGTTTACACTGTTGTTGGAAATGTAAAAAATCAAAATGATTTTGCATTGATTCCAATAATTACAATATCTGTTATTGATAATGATCAGACAAAAATTACTCATACATTACATCATGTACCGATACCTGCAATGACTGACATTCCATTTAAATTAAAATTTCCAGAGATTCGTGGTGACAATCCTGTTTTATTAAATGCTGAATTAGAGTATTATAAAACCAAAAAAAATCCTATTCCTATACAAATTATCTATGATAAAACTTTGATTACTCATGAAGATGGTCATGTTACTGGTAGAATAACAAATATTGGAAATCAAACAGTATACAATCCTAAAATATTTGCAATAGTTCATGGCTATGAAAAATATATCTTAGATGTTGCTCAAAATATCAAACCGATTGAAAAAATTGAACCAAGACAAATACTAAATTTTACGATATACCCTGATCCTTCTGTATCTGAACCCGTTCGTTTCTATTCATGTTTTGCACCAGTTGATACTACTGTAATTCCTATCACTGCAAAGAAAGATGGTGGGGATTTTGATTTTAGATATGATTCAGGAGCTTGGTATTCTGCAGCAAAATTTGATGAATCAGGGACAACACTTAGCGTAAGAGGATACAATAGTTATCCACTAGAGACATATGCTAATTTTGAATTTCCTCCAATTTCAGGTGATGAAAAATTTTCTGTTACACTAAATGATGAACCTGTAGAATTTATTCAAAGTATTGATGAGATGGGATTTTGGCATGTTGCATTTACAGTAGGACCAACTTCCCAAGGTACGCTCAAAATTTCAGGTTTTGATAAAGGATTACCTCCAGAATTACCAAAAATTCCCCAGTGGATTAAGACTAATGCTGATTGGTGGAGTACAAACCAAATTTCAGACTCAGAATTTCTTGAAGGAATAGATTTTCTTTTTGAAAAACAAATTGTATCGGTACCTGAAAGAGATATGATTTCAGAATCACAATGGAGCATTCCTTCATGGGTAAAACTTTCTACTGAATGGTGGTATGAAGAAAAAATTTCCGATGATGATTTTTTAAATATGATTGAGAATCTTGTTAAAAGAAAAATTATCGTAATCTAGAAATTTTAGGCAACTATTCTATATCTACCATAAATAATGTATGCATCAATTAACAATATTCCAATTGCAGCAGCTATGAACCAATCTCTGATTGTAGAATATTCCATTTCATATTCAAGGTTAGAACTTAGAATTACAAATATTTCATTTAAGGTCTGCTCATCAAGGAATTCAATATTTAATTAGTAATGGAATATTGAAAGTCTAGTCTTTGTAATTCGTACCAGTACATTTTACTAATGTACCAATTTTGTTTTTAATGTAATCTTAAGATCATCATCAATGACTATTCTAAAACAGAACAGAATATCTATGATTGCATGTACCTCGATACTAACAGTTGCATTAGCATTTGGTGGTTTTTCATTTGCAAGTCACAGTTTTGAAGCAGGTGTTGCTGAAGGAACTATTCCTGACAACACACACATCAGATTAGATGGTATGACACTTCCACCAGGAGGAGTTTTCCCATTGTATGATGCAAGTCCAAACTATGTTTCAGGACATTTCTTGTTAACATCTCCTTGTGAACCAGTTTCAGAAGGCGATGATACGTATCAACCCCTAGTTACAGCAATTGCAGGCCACATTGATGAACACGCATCAGGTACACATATGGAACCAATTCCATTGTTTTACATAAACACTGTATCTTCACCAGCATTTGGTAATGGTGGCGCTCAATGTGTATTCCATGCACATATTCCTGATCCACTAAATGGTGGCGCTCCAAGAGTTACTGATATTGATTTAGTAAATCTTTCAGGTGCTGACATTGAGTTTAAGCCAGGACATATTGTTGATATCAATGTACAAAGAGTTCTTGGAAGTATTGCTGATGATCCATATACAGGAGGACCGGTAGTAATTTTAGAACGAAATGTAATCTATGATCTAAATGATGCAGACCATACAAACGATGGATTAGGACATTCATCCCAATAGGTGATTATGAAAATGAATACAAACAAAACACAACTTTTCTTGGTTGCAACCATTGCATCTGTAATGGTTTTAGCAGGAGTTGCATCTGAGCAAGCATTTGCTCATGGTGGACAAGTAATTTCATTTGTACTCCCTAATGGAGAACATCGATTGATAACTGTAATCATGGGACATAACAGTGAACCAACAGCAGCACAAGAAACTGGAAAGCATGATGGTAACCATCCAATGGAATTATTCATCAGTGATACTAGAACAGGATTAAATCTTGGAACAGCTGATTTGACTGTTGATAAATACTATTACGAGGATGATAAAGCATTCAACAAAGCTGTCCAAAAAGGTTTTGAACCATTAGAGACTGACGTACCAGTAACAGCTGTTCATGGAGATCCAGGTCACTACTTTGCTAGACAAATTCTAGCACAACCAGGAATCTATGGATATCATGTAACTGGAACTGTAAATTACTTTGACGTAATGGATGTCCCAATAGATGTAAAGGCAATATGCCGTGACGTTCCAGATCCTTCAGCATTTAACAATCCATCATGGTTTGGTGGATTTGGTTGTACTGGAGATATAGATGACGGCCAATTCCCAGGAAAAAAAGTTAAGCACGATAAAGACGATTAACTAACTATTCCAAACTATTTTTTTTATTTTTCATACATCCTACGAATGTAACAATTTTGTTTTTATCTATACTGATAAAATAATTTCATACTAGCCATAGTTAGGTGAGAAACGGAGGAGTCATCTTGGTATCAGTTTCTCACTTTATTTTTTTAAATTAATGAATTTTAATAATAGATCTTCCTAGCTATAGAAACTTGAAAATTCTATTAACTTCAATTATTATGTGCATATTTTTTTCAATTGGACTAGTTCCAGATGTTTTTAGTCATGGTCTAGGTGGGGAAGTTCTTCCACCCGTAGATATTAATGGAAAAGATGCAACATTGTCTATTGAAATTTCTCCATCAGTATATGATGAAAATAATTCTGAAACAAATATTTCATTAAGGTTGAATGAGGCAGATTCATCTGCAATTATTGAACATGTAACATTTGAATTTAAGTTAAAAAAAGAAGATAAAACAATTTTCAAAGATGTTTTTCATGATGAGCTTGGAAACTTAAACATCAAAGTTGTAACTAACAATTCAGATAAAATAATCATCCAAGGAAGCAAAGAGCCTCTTTCTGGTGGTTGGATGAAGAAAGACTTTGAGCCTATAGTCATTAAAGGACCTGTTTTTACATCTGGCGGATTGTATGAATATTCAGTAAAAATTCTTACAATTGATTCTGATTCTAATTTACTAGATGAAAAAATAATCCTTCAAGGAGCAATTAGTCTTGCTGAAAATAATTCTTTTGAGGTGAAAAGTAAATTAAATGAAGATTATATCATTCAACTGATTTCATATTTTGATAAAATTAATAATTTTTCTTTTGATTCAAACACAATAAAATTTTCAATGCCGTTTGACTGGAATCAAAATCTTGACCAACTTAGTGTCGTACATGAAGAAATAAGAGTTCCTAACACATTTAGTGATTTTCTTTCAACAACTTACACTGCAACAGTAAATGATATCACATTACCTACGGATGCAGTAACAATTGATGATTACTCTTTTGAAGACAGAACAATTCACATTGTCTTGAATCAAAAACTAATCAAGGAAATTCGTGATAATGCAATTATTAATTCAGATAAAGTGATGACGTTTGAATTAAAACCCAGCGCACAGGTAACATTTCCTCTAGAATTTACAACACCTGATCTGAGATACAAAGTATTTCTTTCTTGGGAGCCTGAAATTATTCGTACATCAGATGAGATAACGTTTTTTGTAAGTTTTGAAGAATTATTCTCTGATAGGTCTCAAAAATTAATTGAATATGATCTAGTAATTATGCAAAAGGAATCTGAAATCGATTCAAAACATCTGGTAGGAAATGCAAATTCTATTAATCCTAATATTCATAAAATAATTTTTAATGATGATAAATCTGGTTCAGCAAATTTTGTTTTATCAAATATTAACGGACATTCATTGTCTAAAGGAAATTTCATTATCGTGATAAATCCATCAAACCAGGCTCAATCTAGCGTTAAATCTGACATTCCATCTTGGATTAAAACCAACGCTGGTTGGTGGTCAGATGGTACAATAGATGATGCTTCATTCATTCAAGGAATACAATTCCTAATCAAAGAAGGTATAATGCAAATTCCATATACTGTTCAGAACTCTGAATTAAAATTAACTGACATTCCATCTTGGATTAAAACCAACGCTGGTTGGTGGTCAGATGGTACAATAGATGATGCTTCATTCATTCAAGGAATACAATTCCTAATCAAAGAAGGCATAATACAAATTCAAAACTGAATAATCTTATTATACAAATTTTAATCAAATAAAACATCTAATGTTTCCATTAAGAGATGAGAATCCACATCCTCCAGGATTCAAACCAAAAGTAACAATTGCACTAATCATTGTAAATGTTATAGTATTTTTTATGGAAGTAGCATATACAGGACAATTTTTTGACTTTTCAAACGAAAAAGCCTTTGTAATGTTTTACAATTGGGGTGCGGTTCCAGCTTGTGTTACAGGAACATACAGTGGAATAGAAACTGGAAATGGAATAATGCATTGTCCTGCATTTTCAGAAATTACTTTACTAACATCTACATTCATGCATGGTGGTTTACTTCATCTTGGTGGAAATATCTGGTTCTTGTGGATTTTTGGTGATAACATTGAAGAAAAGTTTGGCAAAGTAAAATATCTTGGAATTTATTTAATGTGGGGAATATCTGCTGGACTAATTCACATACTTGGTGATACTAGCAGTGCAATTCCTGCAGTTGGAGCATCAGGTGCAATTTCTGGAGTACTTGGTGCATACTTGATGATTTTCCCAAGAGCTAGAATTCAAACTTTCATGATGCTTGGTTTCTTTTGGAGAATGATGCACATTCAAGCCAGATGGTTCTTACCATTTTGGTTAGTCTTTCAAAATCTACTTCCATTTTTCATTGGAGGATTCGGTATTGCAGGTGGTGGTGTAGCATATCTTGCACATATTGGTGGATTTGCAGTTGGTTTAGGAACTGGATATATCTACAAAAAAATGCATAGTTCAGATTATACATATGGCACAAGATATGGATACCGACCAGATTATTGAAAGAATAAATTCCTCAATCCATTTAAAATTCACATGCCTCTGATTACAGTGTCAATGTATCCTGGTAGAACACAGGAACAAAAGGATGAATACGCAAAAGCAATCACAAAATCAGCAGTTGATATTCTAAAAACAAAAGAAAGTCACGTTATTGTTGTTTTTGAAGACAATCCTAAAGAAAATTGGTTTTTAGCAGGAAACCAACTTTAATTATTTTTAAAATATTTGACTGGAAAATATTCCCTTCCAGTCTAGGGTTGACATACACACTATGATCGGTTTGCATTGTATATGATGAATTTACATAAGAAGAAAATGGTACATTTCTAAATTGTACCACAAGTTTATCCTTTTATTATAATACAATCAATCAAATTCATGAAAGTTGCAGTAGTACAATTTACAGCATCAACTGACAAAGAAGTTAATCTCAAAAAAATAATTTCATTTATTTCAAAAGCTGCATCAAAAAAAGCAACATTATGTGCATTCCCAGAATTTATGATGTTTTACACAAATTCGGCGCAAACTCCAAAACAATTAGCAGATTTATCTGAAACAATTAATGGAAATTTTGTCAGTACTCTTGCAAAAGCTGCAAAAGAAAACAAAATCCAAGTTATAGGCTCATTTTATGAGAAAAGTACAACAAAAAACCGTGTTTATGATACTGCATTTGTCATTGATAAATCTGGTAAAGTGATCTCTACTTATCGCAAAATACATCTCTATGATGCATTGGGATTCAAAGAATCAGACAAGATGAAATCAGGTTCAAAAATTGCAAAGCCAGTTAAAACATCTATAGGAAAAATTGGAATGATGATATGTTATGACTTGAGATTTCCAGAGATGTCAAGATCACTAGCAGCTGCAGGATCAGAAATACTAGTTGCACCATCTGCTTGGGTTAAAGGTAACATGAAAGAAGAACACTGGATTACAATTAACAAAACACGTGCAATTGAAAATGGATGTTATGTTATTGCACCTGATCAAGTTGGAAATATTTACTGTGGACGAAGTTTAGTAGTTGATCCTTATGGTAAAATATTACTTGACATGAAAAAGAAACAAGGAATTAGTATTGTAAATATTGATTTGAACAAAGTAAAACAAACACGAAAAATTTTACCCTTGTTAAAAAATAGAAGAACTGATGTTTATCCTACTTTGAAGGCTTGATTTTTCTGCTTTCACAATTAAAATTTCCACACTGTTTAGTCCATTTCTGATTTCGTGAATAACGGAAAATTATCATTGGCCATTTACATACATCACACGGTTTTTTCATAGCCCTCATTCTTGCTTTTTGTAATAACGGTGATGATGCTTTACATCCACCATAAAAGTTAGAACAACCCATGAATCGTTTTCGTGTAGCTTTATTTTTAATCACCATCAACTCTCCAAGCTTGCATTCAGGACATGGTACTAGACCGTTTTTTGGAGAATTTGTTCCGAGAATAATGTATTTTCTCTCTTTTGAGGACCAAGATAGGAATCCATTGCTATCAAAATACTGAATAATTTCTTTTTTGAAGATACTAGTTCGTGATTTTGTTATTTTGACGACATGTCTCATTGTAGGCTTTTTGATCTGTACAGTTTTGAGACTTGATTTCCTTCTTGGCATTTTCTATGATGAATTTACTAAAACAATTTTTATAGGGAAATGGGTCAGTGACATTTGTGGAAAAGGTTTGTGTTCTTGGCGCTGGTAGCACCAAATATGGAAAATTAAATGAAAGTATTGCAGATATCACTACTCAGGCGTCAGTTGCAGCCATAGAAAGTGCAGGAATCTCCCCAAAAGACATCAAAGCATCTTACATTTCAAACGTTTTCGGAGTTGCTGACAAGCAAGTCCACCTCGGTCCAGTACTGATGAGCCGATTAGGAATTCCAGATAAACCATCATTAACAATAGAGTCCGCATGTGGAAGTGGCTCTGTATCTTTTAGAGAAGCCTATGCAAATGTTGCAGCAGGATTTTATGATTGTCTAGTTGTAACAGGTGTTGAAAAAGTAACTCACACAGGAACTGAATGGACAACAACTTACTTTGCATATTGCTCTGACTTTTTTTATGAAGGTCAAGCAGGTGCATCATTTCCAGGATTATTTGCATCAATGGCAAGAGCTTACTTGACAGAGTTTGATGCGACTGAAGAAGACTTTGCAGCGGTTGCAGTAAAGAACCACGATAACGGTTTTCTTAATCCTAAAGCTCACATGCAAAAGAAAATTACTATTGATGATGTAATGAAATCTCCAGTAGTTGCAAGTCCACTAAAACTTTATGACTGCTGCCCATTTTCTGATGGTGCAAGTTCTGTTATTCTTTGTTCTGAAAAGTTTGCAAAAGCACATGGTGGTGATTACATTGAAGTAATTGGTTCAGGCAGAGGTGGTTCACCTGCTGCATTACAAGGACGTGAACATATGACAACAATTCCAAGTACAAAGCTTGCAGCAGCAGATGCATACAAGATGGCAGGTATAACTGCAAAAGATATTGACTTTGCAGAAGTACATGATTGTTTTACAATTGCAGAAGTAGTTGATACTGAAGACTTGGGATTCTTTGATAAAGGACAAGGTGTTCAGGCTGTCCGTGAAGGTAGAACAAAATTAAATTCTGACATTTCTATTAATCCATCAGGTGGTCTTAAATCAAAAGGACATCCAATTGGTGCAACAGGTGTTGGACAAGTAGTAGAAGTATTTGATCAATTAACTGGAAACGCTGGTGCAAGAACTGTTAAGGATGCAAAAATTGGTTTAACTCATAACTTTGGTGCAACAGGTGCAAGTTGTGCTGTTCATGTATTCCAAAGTGTATAAAATGACTATTGAAGAACAACTTATTGAATATGCCAAACAAGGCAAGCTTCTAACTCACAAGTGTACTGAATGTGGATATCTTCATTTGTCTACGGCATATTATTGTCTAAAATGCGGTAGCAAGGGATTTGAGGATACTGTTTTAGACGGTGTAGGCTCAGTTGCCACCTATACTATAATCACAGTAGCGCCTGCTGGCTTTGAAAAATATACTCCATATGCCTTTGTTGTCCTTCAATTAGATGACGTGGATTTGAGAATTTCAGGATTTATGCCAAATATCGCAATTCCTGCAGATCTTCCTGTTGGTACTAGAGCAAAAATTGCTGGTTTTGATGAACGCGGAATTCTTATCGAAAAACAGTAAAATAATTTGCTTGAATTATTAAAAAAAATCAAAATCGTTTCTTAATTATTTTACATACTTGATCTATTCATGTCAGTTGAAATTACATGTGGTAAATGTGGAGAAAAGATCACAAACATGAAGATGTTAAAATCTCTAAAAGACGTACTAAATCCAACAAATGGAAAGTGTCCGTCATGTGGACAGAAACTTTCTACATCAGAATTTTCACTTGATGTACAAGAAAAATAAATTGATCTTTAAAGATCTTTTATCTTTTCACGAATATGATCAAAAATCGTAACAAATTATCTAGTCACAAGTCTTATTTACTGCATTAAATTTAGGAACAACAGTGAAACAAGCCGAAGAAGATTTGGAATTAGACCTAGATGTTGGTGCTGAACTAGATGATGATTCTGAACTGGGTATGGATCTAGATGACGATGTAGACGAGTCTGATCCAAAAAGAGGTGGAATCTTACAATCTACCTCAAAACGTGTCAGAATGATCTTTTCTGTCATGGCAAGTCCAAACAGAATTGATATCCTCAGAATCCTAAATTCTAAAGGTCCATTGACTTATTCTGAATTAAAATCTCTAGCTGGTTTCAAATCAAAAAAAGAAAGTGGAAAATTTGCATACCACTTGAGAAAATTACTTAGACAATCACTTGTTGCATTAAATAAATCTGAAAGACGTTACACCATTACAAATCTTGGAAAACTTGTTTTAAGTTTAGCAAGACAAATTGAAGAAAGATCAATTATTGAAAGTGGAAAAATGTATGTTAGAACATCATCTGAATCAATTGAAGAATTTAATTCTCATAAAATTATTCAATCACTAGTACGTGAAGGAAGTCTTCCACTAGAACTAGCACAAAAAATTACTGAAGAAGTTGAAAATAGAATTTACAAATACCAAACAACCTATCTGACAGGCGCATTAATCCGAGAAATGGTTAATTCTGTACTTCTTGAGCACGGTCATGAAGAATACAGGAACAAACTAGCACGCCTAGGACTACCTGTTTATGATGTTCAAGAGATGATTTCTAATTTAGATGATGTAGATAATGGTGCTGAAGGGTTATTGTTCAACACTGGACAAAGAGTATTTGCTGAACATCTTCTTACAAATGTTTTACCTAAAGATGTAGCAGATTCACATCTTTCTGGTGACTTGCACATTTCAAATCCTGGAGTTTGGTCTATGATTCCTGATACAATCTTTGTTAACATTAAAGAATTAATTGAAGATGGAGTTGATCTTGGAGGAAAATATCTTGATGTATCAAGAATTTCTGCATCAAAACAACTAGATGAAATTACAAGTTCACTGTCTGTAGTAATCGCTCTTCTATCCAAAGAAGCTTCTCAAGAAATTGTTCTTGATGGACTAGTTCCATTATTTGCAAAACATTCTAAATCTATTCCAGAACTTGAACAAAAACTAACTGATGCATTTGCAACCTCATCAACAACTTCAAAATATAATAAAAATAGTACCAACATTTCAATTCGTTTACAATTGGGAACTGATACAAAAATAATTACAGCAATTATCAATGCATACAAAAATTACACAAAAATTACACCAATCCCAAAAATTGGTTTAATTATTGATGCTGATAAAGGAAAGATTACAGATGTATCACAAGCAGTAGCTGAAATTCTTTCAATCGGTGGAAAAGTAATGTTTGCTAAAGGTCAAACATCTAGTTATGGTATTACAAATGGATCTACTAAAACATCTGGCCCTCTTTCAATCACCTTACAATCTGTTTCAATTAATCTTCCAAGGTTAGCATTTGAATCAAACAAAGATGAAACTTACTTTAGAGCAAGACTTGCTTTACTGATGAAACCAGCTTTGGCTTCTATGGCATTAAGAAAGAAAGAGATCTCAGACCTTACTAGAAGAGGACTTAATCCAATTTTAGCAAAGAACACACAATACATGCAGAGAAGTTCTGTGTCCCTTGTTGTGAATTTAGTAGGTCTCAAAGAAGCAGTCTTTAACATACTTGGATTCCAAGACAACAAAGAAGGACGAGATATTCTTAACAAAGTCATTGAAACTGCAGTTGATGTTGGTGCCAAAAAAGGCAAGGAATTAGGCGACACAGTGGCTATTTCTATGACTGAAACTGAAGGGTCTGTCCGTTTTGCAACCCTTGATGGTGAAAAATATGGCAAAAACTCAAGCCTAAATTCTATGGATGCTGATTACTACTCTCAAGGTATAGTAGTTGATGCTTCAGAAGTTTCTAGTCTAACTGCAAAAAGTCCGGTTATCGTTGAATGTAATAAACTCTCAAAGATACTCAATGGCGGTCTTCTTGTAACTTTACAAATTGACAAAGATGCTAAAGTCGAGGATATCAAAAAAGCAATAGAGAAAACATCTACACTTACACCTTCTTTCAAACCTGTAAGACCAACTGCAATTTGCGGTGAGTGTGGATTCAAAGATGAACCATTTGATGACAAATGTCCAAAGTGTAAGTCACCTTACGTTGTCTGAAAATCGTAAATGAAAAACTAGTTCCGATCATTTTTGAAAACTTTTTGATCAGTTTCAGACATTGCGATCATCGTTAACTGTTAACCATGTTAAGCCCATATGAAATTCATACTATTGTTGAACCGATCCAACGCAGATTGGAGCGTTGTCAATTTTATTGAATCAAAGTTTTAGGAAAACCCGACAAACAGTTTATACAGTAATTCTTTCTAACCAGTAATGAGAAGAATTTAGTTTATTTCTTAAACGTCGATCTTCATGAAGGTTTAAGAGTAAACCCGTTAGGTGTCAATCTTCTAGAAGGCCTAACGGTTACTTCTCCACTAATTAACAAGTTAACAAGTTAACTAATTAATTAATCTATCATGGATGTAGAAGATCTTAAGGAGTAGAAGACAAACTATCTTCACAAATTGATTAGTAATGATCTCTAAACTGAAAAATAGCCGATCAGATTGTTTTTTCTAGTAATATACCATTTATTGTATGATGTTATGAAGATCCTTTCAAAATACACCATTACAATAAAGATTGGAGCGTTGTCAATTTTATTCCACTGAAGTTTTAGGAAAATCCGGCAAACAGTTTTTATCATCATTCTTTCTAACCTCTGCGGGGAGATTATAATGGACAATTCACAAATAGAAAATACGATCAATGAGATCCGCAAGCGCAGTGGCGCAGTCACGGCTTTCAATAAAGATAAAATTTCAAATGCCATATATCGGGCATTGGCAGCCACCTCTAAAGCCGATCGTGGCGTTGCCGACAAACTAGCAGAAGTTGTAGTTAACAAGTTAGTAGAGCAGGGATTTACAAGCTCTAGGGCACCTACAGTTGAAGATATTCAAGATATTGTAGAGTCAACTTTAATCGATAGCGGTAATAGCGATATTGCAAAAGCATACATCGTTTACAGACATGAAAGAAGAAAATTAAGAGACGAAAAAATGAAGGTCTTAAATCTTAAAGCCCTCGATCCAGTCTCAAAAAAATTCGACTTGAACTGTCTGAGAGTATTAGCATCAAGATATCTATTTAGAAATTCAAAAAGTGAGATTATTGAATCACCAACTCAAATGTTTGAGCGAGTCGCAATTCTAGTCGGAATTGGCGATATGTTATATGATTCACAAATCTTTGACAAATCCGGAAATAACAAGCAGGATATAGATGAAGCAAAATCTTATCTTGAAAAACTAGATGCCTTTGATTATAAATTCAAAGTTGGAGATTATTTCTTCAATAAATGGCATTTTAGATCTTTAATCACTCACTATGTGACACTTGCAAACAAAGGTCAGATGAAAATAAGTTTCAAAGATCTATTGACATTACTAGCAGGCAAAAAACTAGAAAGTTATGCAGATAAAATCACTGAATACTTTACAATGATGACTGGACAAGATTTCCTACCAAACTCACCAACCATGATGAATGCTGGTGGAAGACTAGGACAACTCTCAGCATGCTTTGTACTTGGTATGGAAGATGGCATGGAAGAAATCATGAAATCTACTTCTGATGCAGCATTAATCTTCAAATCTGGTGGTGGAGTTGGAATTAACTACTCAAATCTTCGTGAAGAAGGTGACATTGTAGCATCAACATCTGGTGTTGCATCTGGTCCAGTATCTTTCATGAATATCATCAATACAGTCACTGAAGTTGTAAAACAAGGTGGAAAAAGACGTGGAGCAAACATGGGAATCATTGAAGCATGGCATCCTGATGTTGAAAAATTCATCACGAACAAAACTGAAGCCGGAGTTTTAGAAAATTTCAATGTAAGTGTTGGAATCTGGGAAGACTTTTGGCATGCACTTGTAAATACAACTGATGGTAACTATGTCTTACGTAGTCCACGTGACAGAAAACCTGTAAAAGAAATCAATGCACATCAACTAATTGATCTAATTGCATTATCTGCATGGAAGAGCGCAGAACCTGGTTTGATCTTCTTTGATCAAATTAACAAATACAATGTATTTGCTAAAGCACGACAAGCACCACTTAGAGCTACAAATCCATGTGGCGAACAAAGTCTCTATCCATACGAATCGTGTAACTTGGGTTCTATCAATTTGGTAAATCTTGCAAAAAGACAAGCTGATGGTTCCTATGAATTTGATTGGCAAGGATATGAAGAGATTATCAGAAAGACAACAAGATTCTTGGATAACATCATTGATGTAAATAATTATCCAGTTCCAGAAATTAGTATAGCCTCAAAAGAGTCTAGAAGAATTGGACTTGGTGTAATGGGAGTAGCAGATTTGTTATACAGATTGAAAATTCCTTACAATTCCCAAGAAGGATATGAACTACAATCAAAACTATCTGAAGCTCTAACATACTATTCAATGGAAGAAAGTGTTGCACTAGCAAGATCTCGCGGTGAGTTCCCACTTTGTGCAAAGACAGAATATCCTGAAGGAAAGATTCCAATATCTGGATACTATGAGAAATCAAAAGAATCTCATTCATACGAATGGGAACCACTCATTGAAGAAATCAAAAAACATGGTATTAGAAATGTCTTAACTACCACTGTAGCTCCAACTGGAACACTATCTATGATTGCAGACTGTTCAAACGGAATGGAACCTGCATTTGCTTTAGTGTTTGAAAAGAGAGTTACTGTTGGAAGATTCTTCTATACAAACAAGATTCTTGAAGATGCCCTCAAAGAAGAAGGTCTCTACTCTGATGAAATCCTTGAAAAGATTGCAGATAACTATGGTTCATTGAAAGGATTAGATGAAATCCCACAATGGATGCAAGATGTCTTTGTTACAGCAATGGATATCCATTGGGCTGATCATTTGATGGCTCAAGGTGTATGGCAAGATTGGATTGGAAATGCAATTGCAAAAACAATCAACATGCCATATGATGTAACAGTTGAAGATGTAAAATCTGCATATCTACTTGCACACGAAATTGGTCTAAAAGGAATGACTGTTTATCGTGATGGTTCAAGACACAAACAAGTTCTTCACATGACAAGTGAAAATGCCACAAAGATCTTTGAGGTCTCACCAAGTGAATTCATGACCGCATACGTTACAAAAAATATCACAAACCCGTACATCAAATCACAAGTCAATGCTTCATTGGCATTAAAGGTACATGATGAAGAAATCAAACTAGAGGCTCCAAAAGTAGAAGCCGTTTCTGAAGACAAATTGTGTCCTACATGTAAAAACAACTTGGTATTCGTAGAGGGTTGTAGTATCTGCATTGAATGTGGATACAGTGGTTGTACTTCTGGATAGGAACAGAATAACAACTTTTTTACTTTCTTTTATTTTTGAATCTATATGGATAAAAAATCCCTAGGCATAATTGTAGGCATAGGCCTTGTTATTGCTGTAATAGCAGTGGGATTGAGTATTTCAAATACTGATATTTTTTCTCCTCAACAAACCAATGAAAAAATCGGTCTTGTAATTAATTCTCCAAATCAATCAACAACATTACATGAACTAAATGATGCTTATTCAGAAGCGGCTGATTCTGGAATTGGAAGAAGTAATGTTTATCTTTTTTGGAATCTAGTTGAACCAGTACGTGGAGAATATGATTGGGGACAATCTGATGCATTAATGAGCTTTAACAAAAATAATAATCTCAAAGTTACTCTATACTTTTCAATAATTAATGGCGAAACACTTGGGCCATTCCCAAATTGGATTGGGAAACCATCTTTGAATTCTATAGGTGAAGATAGAGTTGTTAGTGTTCTTGATGAAATATTATCTAGATATGATCTTGTAGATACTGTAATTCTTGCTGGACAAACAGAATCTCAATTCAGATTTTCTGAGCAAAATATTCCCGTGTATAAAGAACTATTCAATGGAGTATATGAAAAAATTAAAGAAAAGCATCCTGATGTAAAAATAGGCAATGCATTTGCATTAGATCAAGTATTAAACAAAAATCTACGATACATAGTGACTGAATTAGCTATTGGTGATTTTGTTGCTTTTTCATATTCTCCAGTTGATTCTCTAAATGAAATTGTTAAAACTCCAGATCAGGCAAAAGAAGAACTTCAACAGGTATTTGATTTGGCAGGTGACAAAAAAGTGGGAATTTTTGAAATTAGTTGGAGTACATCTGATTTTGTTCTAGGAAGTGAAATTGGACAAACAGAATTTCTAGAAAAATCCTTTGAATTTTACACTGAAAATGAATCTGAAATAGAATTTTTCACTTGGTATAGGCAATATGATAGACCAGAGGGCACCTGTAATGTCGAAGCTCCAACAATTGGAGAGGATACTTTAACTGTTGAAGGCTCTGGTTTTGGAACTAGTGAACACGTGGTTGAAAGATTAAGCCATTACATCTGTAGCGCAGGTATGATTAGTAACAACGGGGATCCAAAACCAAGTTGGAATGAATTTAAGAAGCAAATTAAAATGATAAACTAGAATGATTTCTTTAGTTTTAGCTGAATCATCCTTAGAACTTATTCCATCTGAATTAAAACATCATCCATCAGTTGTTTCTCATGCAAGAAAACTTGATAAACATCCATCTAAAATTTTACTAGATAATTCATGGCATTTTGCAGCTATGAAAGGAATTGAAAATGAAATGAAGCGAGGTAGACCTGATCTTGTACATTTTTCTATACTTGAAGCTACAACTATCCCACTATATCTTCAAAATAAAATGAAATTTTATGTTCACACTCTAGATGACAAAGTAATTTCTTTTGGAAAAAATGTACACATTCCAAAATCATATCATAGATTTGCAGGAGTTATAGAAAAATTGTATCAAGAAAAAGAAATTACAATAAATGATGATGTTTTGTTAGAAATTGAAGAAAAAACTTTTTCTGAATTGCTTGATGAGATTAATCCTTCAAAAGTACTTGGTTTCTCTACAGCCGGTAAGAACAGTACTTATGAAAAAATTGCAAAAGACATTCCAGATGGTGCTTGTATTGTGATTGGAGGATTTCAAAAAGGACATTTCTCTGATTTAATTGAAAATAAAATAACAGATCTATATTCTGTTGGAGATGAATCATTTGAAGGACATGTGGTAGTTGCTAGAATGCTCTATGAGTACGAAAAAACCATTTTTATGTAGGAAATTAAATTTGCATTTTATTGCAGTCATAGTATAGCCTGGTTAGTATTCGGGGTTTCCAACCCTGTGACGCGGGTTCGAATCCCGCTGACTGCATTTTTCAATACTTATGAGAACCAATTTTTAGGTGCATTATTAGATAATATTGTGAAGTCTGGCGCAAAAAAAATTGCAATGGAAAGAATGCAAATTCTTATTGAAAATGCAATTACTAATGCAAAACAAGATCCTAAACTTTCTCAGAGACAAGCTTCTCTTGCCCGAAGAATTAGTACTCGGCATAAAATTAGAATGCCATACTATCTTAGAATGGTATTTTGTAAAAAATGCAAATCCTTTATTGCGCCTGGGGTAAATTCTAGATTTCGATTAGGTAGAGCATCTGTAAAGTCGATCAGAATTTCTTGTAACTTGTGTGGGCATACTTATCGCAAAATTATATCTCAATGATTTATAAGACGATTATCGAGTTTTTGACTTTATGGCAAAGGTATACGACGTACCAGCAGATTTGTTGATAGAAAGACTATCTACAGCACTAAAGAGTGAAGATATTCCTGCACCTTCTTGGATACCATTTGTCAAAACTGGAGCTCATGCAGATAAACCTCCTCAAGATAGAGAATGGTGGCATACAAGATGTGCTTCAATTATGAGAAAAATTTACCTTAATGGACCAATCGGAATTAATGCTTTAAGAAATGATTATGGCGGCGGTAAACCATCCGGATATGGCGCAGCACATCACAAAGATGCTGGTGGTGCAATTATTCGTAATGCAATTCAAGGATTAGAAAAACTTGGATATGTAGAAAAAGTTGAGAAGAAAGGAAGAATAATTTCTAAACAAGGAATGCAAAAGCTTGATAGATTATCTACTGAAATTCTTAAAGAACTAATTGTTGAAACCCCGCAATTGAAGATATACTCTTAGATTCAAAATGAGTTTTCCAGAATCTAATGAACCTCCTGTTGATAACACAAATCATGAATTAGCTGCACAAAAAGAGCAAATTCTGAAACAAGTCTTATCTCCTGAAGCTAGAATGAGACTAAACAATATCAAAATGGTAAAACCAGAGCTCTCTGAGATGGTTGAACAGTATCTTGTTGGTATGGCTTCTCAAGGAAAAATCCCAGGCCAGATCTCTGATGAACAATTAAAGCAGATTTTACTATCTACACAGCAACCAAAACGAGATTTTAAGATAAATCGTCTCTAATACAGAAAAAATTTAAATTTAGAAAGAAATTTCATTCATTCATGAAAGCCGTTGTATACAATGAATATGCACCAGATGATAATTATGCTAAAATCCTCAAAGTCCAGGATATAGATGACCCAAAACCAAAATCAGACGAAGTAGTATTTTCAGTAAAAGCTGCTGCTTTGAATTATAATGATATTTGGGGAATGCGTGGAGTTCCAGTTGCAGTTCCATTACCACACGTATCAGGATCTGATGCTGCAGGTGATGTTATCGCAGTTGGAGAGGATGTTAAAAATATCAAAGTTGGAGATAGAGTAGTTTCTCACTCTAACATGTCATGTAGAGTTTGTAAAGCATGTACTGACGGTAGAGAATTTGATTGTATTAAGAGAACCATTTGGGGATTCCAAACTGGTCCTACTTGGGGAGCATTCCAAGAAGTAACTCATCTTCCTGAAGTGAATGTTTCAAAAATTCCTGAAGGACTATCATATGATGACGCAGCTGCTGCATCAATGACTATTCTAACTTCATGGCACATGCTAGTTGGCAGAGCCAAGATTACACCTGGACAAACCGTCTTGATAATGGGTGGTGGTTCTGGAGTTGGAAGCTTTGGAATTCAAATAGCAAAACTATACAATTGTGATGTAATTGCAACTGCAAGTCCGGACAAACTAGACAAATGTTTAGAACTTGGCGCAGATTATGCAGTAGATCACAGAAAAGAAGATTGGAGCAAAGAAGTCTACAAGATTTCAAAAGAAATTGCAAAGACAAAAGGTGAAGCACCAGGAATTGATTTATCATTTGATCACATTGGTGAAACACATTGGAATCAGCAACTACAATTACTGAAGTACGGTGCAACCCTTGTTTCATGTGGTGCAACCACTGGTTACAACGCTAAGACTGATCTTAGACATGTGTTCTTTAAAGGAACAAACATCTTGGGTTCAACACAAGGAACCAAAGCCGAACTTGATCAAGCCCTTTACTGGATGGGTCAAGGAAAAATAAAAGCAGCAATTGACTCAACTTATACATTTGAGCAAGCAGCTGAGGCTCATACAAAGATGTTAACCGGAAAAGGAATGTTCGGAAAAATCTTAATGAAGCCAGAGGGCGTTTAGTCATTTAATGACCCAGCTTTTTCGAAGTCTTATTTTTGTACCTGGAAATAATTCCAGATTCTTAGAAAAAGCAAAAACACTCCAAGCTGATATTGTTTGTTTTGATTTAGAAGACTCTGTTCCAGATAATGAAAAAACAAATGCACGAAAATTAATCAAATCTGCATTAAATGCACGAAAATTATACAAATCTTCAATTTTTGTTAGAACAAATTCTCCAAGTTCAGGTAAAATCCCATCTGATCTTAAAGAAATTGTTCAAAAAGGAATTGATGGAATTGTAATACCTAAAGTAAATAATGTAAAAGAGATGAAAAAAATTGAAAAATTATTATCAGATTTAGAAAAAACTAAAAATCTAAAGCCTATTCAAATTATCCCTTCTATTGAATCTGCAGAAGGAGTTGTGAATACTTTTGATATTGCATCTTTTGGAAAAAGAGTGTCTGCTGTAGTTTTTGGTGTATTTGATTTACTAAATGATTTAGGGGTAGAATACACAAAAGATTCTGAAGGGGAAAAATATTCTAGAAGAAAAATACCTGTAGATGCTCATGCTGCAGGTGTTGCAGTAATTGATGCCATCTGGCAAGATCTTAAAGATGCTAAAGGATTAGAAAAGGATTGTAAATTAGGAAAAAGTCTAGGATATACAGGAAAAAGTATCATTCATCCAGATCAAATCCCAGTGGTTCATAAATTATTTCATCCAAACAAAAGCGAAATATCTTGGGCTCAGAAAGTATGTAAAATTTATCTTGAATCTACTAAAAAAGGCAAAGGGGCAACCACTGTAGATGGAAAAATGATAGATGAGGTTCATTTCAAGCAGGCAAAGGCACTTCTTGAACTTGTGAAATAATGATTTTAAAAATTAATCTTATTCGAGTAATTCAATAATTGATTTCATACTAGTGCTTTTTTCAAACATTTTTTTATTTACAATTCCAATAATTTCCATTTTATCTTTTTTAATATCTAATTTTATTTCTTGAAATACACATTGTAGTTTAGATATTTTCTTACTTTCACTTAGAACTTTACCTGACTCTATAATGAAACCATGTAAAATCAAATTTTCGATTTTTCTATATCCTGATGTTTTAGGAACTTTGGATTCTTTAAGAATTTTCGGAATTGTATATTCATTTTCTAATAATGTGGAGATGATCTTTCTAGTTTCAATGTCTCCAAATAACTCTAAAATTAAATCCCTCAAATCTGAATTAACAATAGTTACTAAAAATTTATCATCTCTTTTTTTTACTTTGATAATTTTATCTATACATTCATTTTCAAATTTCTTAACATCTATTGTAGACTTTTTTCGAAGTACACTGGTAAATTTCTGAAAATGTTCTATTGATAATTTTATTGACATACCATGTTCTAAAAATAATTCCCTCTCTGTATCCTTTAGAATTTCTAAATCTAGATTATTTTTAATTTCACGTGATATTGAAGTTGCTATCAATCTATCAATACCGCCCATACTACAGTTGTAAATGATGGAAAATATTAAAGCGCTGCTCTTTCTAGTATGACTAGATATGTCAAAATCCGTTATAGTTATTGATGATGATGAGGACACTGTTAGACTATTTAGCGAATTTCTAGAAGAGAATGACATCAATGTTGTTGGAAATGGATTTGATGGTATTACGGCTGTAAAATTGTTCAAAGAAACTAATCCCGATGTTGTCTTAATTGATCTCAATATGCCAAATGGAAGTGGATTTTATGCAATTAAAAAAATTCAAGAAATTAATCAAAAAGCACGAATAATCGCTGTAACTGCAGATGGAAGTTATACAACCGAAGAAAAATTAGAAAAATTAAACATCCCTCTTATTCAAAAACCATTCAAAATGGATCAAATCATTTCAATAATCAAAAACTAAATATTCCCATTTTTGGAACTTTTCATATAGTCTTATATTGAAAACTTCATACAATATTTTTGATATAGATGAGTAAACGTGTTACAATAATGATTGATGAGGATCTTGATAAAAAACTTAGAATGCGTCAAGCAAAATTGATTCAACAAGAACAATCCTCGTATAGTTATTCCAAAGTTTTGAATGAAACACTTCGTAAAGTTTTAAAATAATTCATTTTTTTCGAATTTCTATTTAATTAGAATAGATTAAAGATAATGAAATTCTCTAAATAAGAGAATGGTAGATCTTCTTGATCCTTCAAGTGTGATAACTAGGATGTTTAATGCTGAAAAATATGAAGAGTTGTACACATATTGCAAGGGATTACTGGAAAAAGCCCCAAATGATATGCTTGCTTTACAAAATATTTCATTAGCTTTGATTTACCTAAAAAAATACGAAGAATGTATTGATTACTGCAACAAAGTTTTAGAAATAAAAAATTCTGATACATATGCCTTAAAAAATAAGATTTTTGCTCTTGAAAATTTGAAACAATATGAACAAGTTATAGAATTATGCCAACAAATCCTTTCAACTAATTCCAAAGATACGTGGGCTCTAAACAGCATGGGATTATCTTTAAATGAATTAAATCGTCATAAAAAAGCTCTTGAATGCTATGATACATCACTTCTCATAGATCCAAATGATATAACAGCCTTGATGAATAAAGCAATTTCATTAAGTCATTTGGGAAATTATCGCGATTCCATAGATTACTATGATAAAGCTCAAATAATTGATCCAAAATTAAAAGAACTCCCTCTTGCTAAATCACGATTATTTGAAAAATTGAATCTAAGTGATGATGCATTTTTAGCAGCTCAAGGAGTTCTCAATAAAGATATGGAAAAAATCAAAAATGATGCTAAGAAAAATAAATGTTCTGTATTTCATCAATTTTGTAATGATGAATTTAAGACATCAAATTCTGAATAATTTTATAGATAATTCAAATTATTTGTAACTACGTGAAGAATTTTATAGATATGATTCATAGATGTTCTGATGTTTACTGGAATTATTGAAGGAATTGGTAAAGTAGAAAAAATTTCTAAAAATACAAAAAATAGAAGTGATATTCAAATGACTGTTAATTTAGGAAAACATGCAAAGGGATTAAAAATTGGACAGAGTGTTGCTCTAAATGGAGTTTGTCTTACTGCAACAAAACTTTCTAAATCTAGTTGTATTTTTGAAATGATAGAAGAAACTACAAAAAAAACTGATCTTGGAAATTTAAAAATTGGAGGCATTGTAAATATTGAACGTAGCTTAAAAGCAGGTGATAGACTAGAGGGGCACTTTGTTTTGGGTCATGTGGATGGTGTTGCAATAATTAAAAAAATTCTAAAAAAACCAAAGGAAGTGCAAGTTTGGTTTGAAGTTCCAAAAAAATTATCTAAATTTGTAGTGAAAAAAGGTTCTATTGCTATAGATGGAATTAGTTTAACTGTTGTTGATATAAAAAATTCACTAGCTTCAGTTTCATTGATACCTCATACAATCGAGATTACAAATTTTCATACAAAAAAGGTAGGCGATAAAGTTAATATTGAAACTGATATTCTTGGAAAATATATCCTAAAGTAAAGCCAATTATCTACAACTTTAGTGGTAATTACCAATTTTTTAGTAAACTTTATAATTAGATTAAGAAGTTTTTTCATATGTCACTTGATTCTGCATTGCAATCTTTGAAACGTGGAGAATTTGTTCTATTGTTTGACTCTGCAGGAAGAGAAAATGAAATTGACATGGTTGTGGCTGCAGAATTTGTAACTCCTGAACATGTTGCAAGGATGCGTCAACATGCTGGTGGACTATTATGTATTGCAATTGAAAATAATTTTGCAGCATCACTTGATTTACAATATATGCATGAAATTCTTGCCGACTCTTCAATTTCAAACAAAGAAATGATTATGGGATTAGCTCCTTATGGAGATCACCCCACTTTCTCATTATCTGTAAATCATTATCAAACATACACTGGAATTACTGATAAAGATAGGGCATTGACAATTAATGAAATGGCTAAAATCTATAATGTTGAAAACAAGCAGAAAAAATTTGCATCATCTTTTAAGACTCCTGGACATGTTCCTTTATTGATAGCATCCAAAGGTTTGTTAGCTGCACGTCAAGGACATACAGAGATGTCTGTTTATTTAGCACAAATTGCAGGTTTAACTCCAGTAACTGCAATATGTGAAATGATGGATGCTGAAACTTATACTGCATTATCTGTGGATAAAGCTGAAAAATATGCAAAACAAAATGGAATTCCATTAATTGATGGAAAAGAGCTATTAGAATACGCTAAGGTGAATTAGTTTTGAATATAGCAATAGTAGTTTCGGAATTCAATGAGGAAGTGACGTCTAGGATGCTCTCTATTGCCAAAGAAAAAGCAGAACTAATGAAATTGAAAATATCTTTCACTTGTATGGCTCCAGGAGCCTATGATATGCCCATCATAGTTGATACATTATTGCAGAAAAAAGATGTTGATGCTGTAGTCACTCTAGGTGCTATCATTAAGGGACAAACAAAACATGATGAAGTCATTTCACATGCAGCTGCTCAAGCACTTACAGCTTTATCATTAAAATACCAAAAACCTGTTTCTTTAGGAATTTCAGGACCAGGTATGCAGGAAAGACATGCTTATGCTAGAATTAGACCAGTTGCAGAACGAGCAGTAGAAGCTGTTGTAAAAATTTCTGATGAGCTAAAAAGGATTCAAAAATGATTCAACTAAGTATCTTGAAAATCACAGAATATGGTCCCTGGACATTAACTCTTGGTAGTGATAGAGAACATGAACTTCAAATGCTACAGGCTTCTATCTACAAGGAAATACAGAGATTATTTTCTGATAAAAACTGCATAGTTTTTCTAAATAGAGCAGATGAATTTTTTGTAATTTCAAATGGATTGAATTTGGATGAACATATTCAAATCCAAAAAATCCTTGAAAAATTATTTGAAGTTGGAATGACGATTTCTATTGGATATGGTAATTCACCTTTTGAAGCAAATCTCAAAGCATATGAGGGAAAACAAAACAAAATTCTCTTAAATTCTGAACACAATATTTTTGGTTTCATTTATGAAAAATCTGATTCAAAAGTTTCAATAATGCATCTAGATGTTGATGATCTTACATCTAGACGAAAAACTAATTCTCCCTATGAAATTTCATCAATAATATTTGGATTGTATTCAAAAATGTCTAAATTCTTTTTAGAAAAAAATTCTCTTACATTCTTTATGGGTGGTGATAACTTTATGGTTGTATCAACTGATGAAGGAAAAGAATCAGTTCAAGATTTCATCAATCTTATAAAAAATGAAGATGAAATTTTATTAAATTGTGGAATTGGTAATGCAAAAACTGGCAGAGAGGCAGTAAAGTTAGCCACAAAATCTCTTGATACAATACGCGAAATTCGAGATTCAGGGAAAGAAAAACCTGAAGTTTATGAATTATCATGTTAATAAAAAATATCAGTGTTTTAACTGGTCAAGAATTAGATTATGTTTCAAACACTGATGTTAGAATTCAAAATAATAAATTTAAAAAAATTAATTCAAAAATTAAACCAGTTTTAAAAGAAGAATCTGTAGATTGTGAGGGACTCTTGATGATACCTGGATTCATTAATGCTCATACCCATATTGGAGATTCTGTAGGAAAAGATATTTCTTTAAACAATACAGTTAATGAAAAAATTCATCCTGTCTTTGGTGCAAAATCAAAAATTTTAAAAAAAACATCAAACGAAATTTTAGGAAATTTTATGAAAAATACATGTCATTCAATGCTTCGAAAGGGAATTACTACATTTGTTGATTTTAGAGAGGGGAGTTTAGATGGTGTAATTTTATTAAAAAAAGTCCTAGAAAATGTTCCTTTACGTTCAATTATCTTGGGTAGAATAGAATTCTATCAAGATGCCAAAGAAATTAAAAAAAATTTATCGTTTCCAAGTGTAAAATCTTCTGAATTATCTGAATTACTCAAAAAATGTGATGGTATTGGTATCAGCGGTGCTAATGAAAACAGTAATTCAGTATTAAATTATTATTCAAAAATACCAAAAATTAGAGCAATTCATTCTGCTGAAACTATACAAAGTATTTCTCAATCAAAAAAAATAACTGGAAAATCAGAAACAATTAGGGCTCTAACTCTGAAACCTGATTTTTTAGTTCATATGACATATGCTTCAAAATCTGATCTTAAAATTGCCTCTAAAAAAACAAGAGGTATTGTAATTTGCCCTAGAGCTAATTCATCACTTGCTGAGGGAATTCCTGATATTGATTTAATGCAAAAGTCAGGTTGTATTTTAGCACTGGGCACAGATAATGTCATGATAAATTCTCCTGATATGTTTAGAGAAATGGATTTTATTTGGAAAGTGACTATGGGGTTACACAAAAAAAGAATTGATGCTAAAGAAATTCTTAAAATGGCAACAGTAAATGGTGGAAAAATTTTGAATAAAAATATTGGAAGTATTGAATCTGGAAAATTTGCTGATTGTATATTTTTAGATAAACATGCATTAGATTTAGAACCCATGCATGATCCACATGCATCAATTGTACATAGGGCATCTGAATCTGCAATTAAAGCCGTTATGATTGGAGGGAAAATAGTACATGGAAAAATTTAAGCCATATATTATTTTGAGTGCAGCAATATCTGTTGATGGAAAAATTGCTACTAGAACAGGAGATTCAAAACTTTCTTCTGATAAAGATCTTCATAGATTACATAAACTAAGAACAAAAGTAGATGCAATAATCATTGGAAAAAATACACTAATGCGTGATGATCCTTTGTTAACTGTACGTTATAGTAAAGGAAAAAATCCTATTAGAATAATTTTAGATTCTAAAGGTGAAATCTCTAATAAATCAAAAATTTTACAAACATCTACAAAAGTACCAACAATTATAGCTGTATCCAAAAAAATTACAAAATCTAATTTACAAAAATTAAATAATTTTCCAGTTCAAGTAATTATTGCTGGAGATAAATCAGTTAATATCAAATTCCTATTGAAAAAACTTTCAGAGAAAAAAATCAAAAAAATACTAGTTGAAGGTGGTGGAACAGTAAATTGGGAATTTATTAAACAAAATATTTTTGATGAATTGATCATTACCGTTTCTCCATTTGTAATTGGGGGAAATGATTCAATATCATTTGTTCAAGGTAGTGGATTTGATAAAATTTCCAAATCCCCCAATCTACATCTCAAATCTGTAAAGAGGCTCAAAAACCATCTCGTTTTGAATTATCAAAAAGTGTAAGTTATTATACTTTCTTTGAAATAAAATTACAAGAAATTGGCAATAAAAAAGAAAACTACAACAAAAAGAAAAGCAGCTCCAAAAAGAAAAGCAGCTCCAAAAAGAAAAGCAGCTCCAAAAAGAAAAGCAGCTCCAAAAAGAAAAGCAGCTCCAAAAAGAAAAGCAGCTCCAAAAAGAAAAGCAGCTCCAAAAAGAAAAGCATCCAAATCAGCATCTAAAAAACCAGCATTTGGCGGATATGCAATTAGTTTTGCAGGACGTTCTGAAACAGTAGAACAAGTCTTTGGTAAGAAACCAATTGCACCAAGTGAAATGACTAAAAAGATTTGGATATTTGTTAAATCAAACAGCCTTTCTAATCGTTAAACCCACATGTTAACGAATTATCGTTAACTAATTTCTATCTTTTAATTATTTTTTTAAAATGAATAAGATATAGATATTGGATTTTATTTTAATTAATCATGTCTACTACATCATTAAGACGCGATCATGAATTAATAGAAAAAGTCATCAAAGCAATGGAATCTACGGTTCAATTACTAAATGATGGTAAACAGATTCCTGAATCAATATTATTACCAGTAATTGATTTCTCAAAAAACTTTACAGATGTTTGTCATCATAGTAAAGAAGAAAAATCATTATTTCCAGCATTAGAGCAAGCTGGTTTACCTACTAACATGGGACCGATTGCTATGATGCTAATTGATCATCAACGTTCACGAGAGATTGGTGCAGAAATGGAAATTTCAGCTAAAGAATATCTTTCTTCAGGTGATTCAACAAAATTAGTAAGTGATATGCAACAATATGTTGAACATATCACTGAGCATTTATGGAAAGAGAATAATAAATTATTCATGATGGCAGAGGCAAGATTACAGTATGTTTCAGAAAAGGTTGACAAAGAATTAACTGAAATTGAAAATTCAAAACTTGATGAGATTGGAAAAACTAGGGAACACTATGAACAATTAGCAGAAACTCTTACAAAAGATGTTTCTCAACAAGGTAATTAGATTTGGCTCACAGTATATTTGGTCAAGTAACAACAGTGAGAAAATTTGCGCACGGAGATATTGAATTTGATTTTTATCATGAAGATGAAATTACTTCCTATAGATTCTCATCAGATCCTAGTAGATTAGGAAATTTTCCTAAAGAACTTGCAGAAATTTTAGTATCCACTTTGGCTACTGATATTTGTGTTGAGATTTTTTTTGGTGATGATGGAAATCCAACCCATGTTGAATTGGAAGAATGTGATGATGAAGAAGACGAAGAATTAGATGATAATTCTGATTCAGACGATTGATATTTTAGAGTTAAAAAAATAATTTATTCTACGTAATGATGATGTGTTAAATTATCATAAAATCTGACTGATTTCAAATTTACAAATTCTAACATTCCATATCTTGATAATTCTCTTCCAAATCCACTATGTTTAATTCCTCCAAATGGAATTCGTGGATCTGAAATTACTACATTATTGACACTTACAATACCTGATTCAATTCGTCTAGACATTTTATCTGCTTTAGCAAGATCTTGTGTCCATATACTTGCACCCAGTCCAAATTCACTCTCATTAGCTAATTTCACTGCCTCACTTTCATTTTCAACAATTGTAATTGGAGCTACTGGGCCAAAAGTTTCTTCTTGTGCTATTCTCATATTTGATTTAACATTTCTTAGTATAGTTGGTTTGTAAAAGAATCCTTTTCCATCTATTTGAGAACCTCCAAGAAGAATTTCTGCGCCCTTCTCTTTTGCATCTTCAACTATTCCAGAAATTGTTTCAAATCCGCTTTTACTTGATAATGGACCAATGTCGGTTTCCATTGACATTGGATCACCTATTTTGAGCTGAGATGCTTTTTTAATAAATAACTCAATAAATTCATCTGCGATATTCTTTCCAACAAAAAATCTTTTTGATGCAACACAACTTTGACCACAGTTGATGAATCTACCTTTGACTGCACCCTCTGCTGCTTTTTCAATAATTGCATCATCTAATACTATGAAAGGATCACTTCCTCCTAATTCTAAAACACATTTTTTCAAATTCTTTGCAGCTCTTTCACCTACTTTTGCACCTGCATTAGTACTACCAGTAAATGTAACTGCATTAACATCTGAATCAATTAGATGATTTGCAGATTCTACACTTCCAACTACAGTTTGAAAAATTCCATCAGGCATTCCAGATTCGGTAAATGCTTTTTCAATTTCAATACCTGATTGCATTGTAACTCTAGATGGTTTCATTACAATCACATTTCCTGCCATTAGACAAGGAGCTGCAAATCTTAATGCTTGCCAATAAGGAAAATTCCATGGCATAATTGAGCCTATTACACCCAGTGGTTCAAAAGTTAGAAAACTCTTTCTTGCATCTGTGTTTAATACTTCATCAGCAAGAAAACTATCCCCATGATCTGCATAAAATTCTAGAGCCCATGCACATTTTTCAACTTCTCCGATTGATTCTTTGAGTGGTTTACCCATTTCAGCTGTAGCTACTTTTGCTAGTTCTGTTTTGTTTTTCTTTAGATATTCAACTAAATTGTAAATGTAACTTTTTCGTTTCTCATAATCTTTCTTCCATTCTGGATATGCTCTTTTTGCTTTTCCTACTAAATTAAATACTTGATTCTTATCCATTGCAGAATAGTTTGCAATATCTTCACCCGTTGTTGGATTAACTGTAGTGATTTGACTCAAGGATCTTTCACAGGGTTTCTCCTATTTATTCTAGTAACCTACTTTTCAAATTTTTAGTCTAATCAAAATGTCTGTTGCATATCTTGTTTGATTTCATCAATTTTCTTTTGATATGCTTTTCTAGATTTATCATTCTTTTTTAGATTCAAAACATTTTGACATGATGGACATTTGAACATTCCATCAAGAGCACTTTCAAATGTCACTCTAGGACAATCTTCATTCCCACAGTGATAGAAATCTGAAGCATTCTCATAATCTAATCTCTGTTGTAATCTCTCATCGATTTTCTTTTTTTGATTTTCAATAAAATGTTCTACTTCTTCTCTTCTAGTTCTCCATCTGTAGACAAACCATCCTTTTCTTTCATCTTTAACTCTAATACCAGTAATGAGGGACTTTCCAAATAGATCATACAATACTTTTCTTACCATATTGATTCTAAGACCTGTTGAACTGGCAATTTCTTCATCAGTAGCATCTTCTGCTTTTAGAAGAGATCTTGCTACTTTGAGATATTCATCTCCTCCAATCATTGAGGCGATTCTAACAAAAGGATCTTCGTATTTGTCTACCAACTCTAATGAGTTCTGATTTTCTACTATTAATCCCTTGTTTCTTTTACTTGTACATTTTTGCCCTTTTTAGTAGGAATGATCTTTCTTTTTGCATTAGGAAACTCTTTCTCAAATTGTTTACCTTTTTGTATTCGATCTAACAGAATTGCTAAAGCACTAATCTCTGAATGTGGTTGGCTACCAACTCCAACATTATAGTCTGCTAATTCATAAATCTCTCTTGGAACTTTTTCAGCACCTACAACTATCAACAGGTTTTCTTCATCTCCAATTTTTTCTTCAGCATCATTGATATTTTCACCATACATTGAAAGATGAACAATTTTGAAACCTTCATCTTTTTTCTTTTTTACAATAGTTTTCCATTTTTCAATAAATTCAATTTGAAAATTACCTCCCCAAGTACTGTTAATTTTTTCAATAGTATCTTTAATTTCTGGATTTACCTCCGTCATGTAAATTCGCTCAGCACCAAATCCTCTTGAAACAAGTGCTACATGAGTAGTTACTCTGTCATCTCTTACAACACGTTGTCCTATCCTGACTACTTCAATTACCAAATGTTTTATTCGCTCCTTCCCATGCATTCTTTTTTGGTTTATGATAGTTCTGACTTTCTGTAATTTCTTTGATCAATTTTTTTAATTGTGGTATGTTTTTTCCAGTTTTTGCAGATACTGAAATCAATTTTTTATTTTCAGTTAAATTGAGATATTCAACCTTCCTTTCAATTTCTTCATTTTTTAATAAATCTGATTTGTTTAGAGCATAAATTATCTTGTTTTGTTCTACTCCTAATTCATTTAAAGTTCTCATGCAACTAGAAAATTTCTTTTTTAATTCAGATATTGAATCATTAATATCAATTACCAGAATAATTACATCTGTATGTATCAATTCTTCTAGTGTTGATTTGAATGCATCAATCATGTATGCTGGTAGTTTGCTGATAAAACCAACTGTATCTGCAATTAAAAATGGTTCTTGATCTATCATTACTCTTCGTGTGGTTGTAGTAAGAGTTGTAAACAGTTCTTTACTTTGAGTTTTTGTTTCACCTGTAGTTTTGTTAAACAATGTAGTTTTTCCTGCAGAAGTATAACCTGCAAGTGATATAGTCTTGAATCCCATTCTTTTTCTTCCCTGTCTGTGAAGTTCTCTTTGTTTTCCAGCTTTTTCGAGCTTTGATCTTATTGTCTGCATTCTATGTTTAATGTCATTATAATACACGTCAACCTCGAATTTTCCTATTCCCATAAATCCAGGCTGTTCACCCATGTTTGCAAGTCTAACTTTTTCTTTAGCTCTTGCCATTTCATATCTTAACTGTGCCAATTTTACTTGTAATTTTGATTCTGCACCTGAAGCTCTGCTTTCAAAAATCTCCAGAATTAATGCTTCTCTATCTAAAACTTCTCTATGTAATTCTGTAGCAAGATTATAGTTCTGACTTGGTTTTAAAATCTCATCAAATACTATGATGTCTGGTCTTAACTTATCTGCAATTTCTTGTAATTGTTCCAGTACTCCACCACTGATGCCATACTTTGGTTTTTGAAGATAATCCTGTGTTATAACGTGGACTACCTCATACCCTGCTGCATCACACAACCCCTTTGCCTCATTTATCGAGTCCTCTTGATCATATGTGATTAAAATTGCAGAATTCATTCTATTTCATTTTATTAATTGAATCTAAGATAATTGTATTGGACATGTTTTTGATAAATTAATCCGATTTTTTTAGCGTTTTTTCAATATTCATATTCAAAACTATTTCAGCTATATCACTAGCATATTCCGCAACTCTTCGAATATTTTCAGTCATTCTTCTTACCCTGTAAACCTCCTCATCATCTTTTAATGATTTAGAAGCATCTCTTACTTTCTTCTCAAATTTTGTAATTTCTTCAATTTTTGTAATTGTCTTTTCAGCCTGATAGTAATCTTCTTTGAACAATGCAAGGCATGAATCATCTAAAACAGATAAACAAAACTCATTCATATCCTGTAGTTTTTGCAAAATCTCTTTTTTTACAGGTTTTTTAAATTCAATTAGATCTTTTGCTATGAATGCAGCATGATCTCCAGTTCTCTCTATGTTTTTTACAACCAGTCTATATCCTAAGCAATTCCTAGCATTTCTAAAGCCCATCTCTTTTAACATGTGTTCATTTTGAATTGCAATTTTTAATTGTCTGATAATGTAAAATCCAAATCTATCTACTTCATCGTCTGTATTGATGACTTCTTGGGCTAATTCTAAATTATTTTCTTTTACAGCCAAAATTGCATCACTTGACATTGATTTTGCTAGGTGAATCATCCGCTTGAAGGCGCCATCTACTGACAATTCTAACAAATTAACAAGAACTTGAACTGTTATTCCACTTGTAGAATCGGCAATTATTTCAGAACCCATTAGCATTCGTTTTACAGCTTTTTTTACTGTGTTTCTTTGATGTGCACTCAATATGCCGTTTTTTGGTTTTACATTAATCGTTTTGAATCCTAAAAAGTACAACGAAATTAATTTTCTAACAATAGATGCTGCTTCTTCTCCTCCATCAATCTCTATTACTGCTTCTTCTTTTTTCTGAATTCTGGATTCAAATTTTGGTGGATATAGCTCTAATGTTGATGAACCTTTTCGAACCATTCTGATTTGGTCTCCTTGTTTGAGACCTAGTTCCATTATCCATTGTTTTGGTAATGAAACAATGTATGATGATTTACCGGTAAACTGTATTTTTCTAGTTTCTCCCCCATCTTCCATAATCTAAACGGAAAATTCTATTCTATATAGTTTGATCCTTCCAATATAGACTATCACTGAACTAATATTTAGAAAAAATTCTACTATGAGTATTGGATCATATCATTAAACTTCAGCATTCTCTTGATGCATTATTTGGAAATGGCACATCAAAACTATTACCAAAAGATATTGAAATGACTTTTTCTAGAAAAACTGGTAGAATTAGAACTGTTTCTCATAAGGGGAAATTTCTATGTACTTTGAGAATTGATGGAAGTCTTGCAATTAGTATTCATTTTGCTCAAATGTTACTAAAAAATAAAAAATTTAAAGAAAATTGTATTGAGATAAATTCTGATGCTGCCCCTTTTGTTGAGCAGGGTAGATCCGTATTTTGTAAGCATGTTGTATCATGTGGGAAAAATGTCCAAATATCTGCAGACACTCCTGTATTATTCAAAAATAAGGTAATAGCCGTAGGAAGGGCACTTTTGGCATCTGATATGATTTCTGATTTTGATAGAGGAGTGGCCATAAAGATCAGAGATAGTTTAAAAAGTCGTAATGAGGAAATAACATCATGATGCGAGGAGGAGGAAACCGTGAAATGCGAAGAATGATGGATAAGATGGGTTTGGATATGAACGAATTATCTAACGTTCAAGAAGTTATAATTAAAACTGATAAAAAAGAAATCATTATTTCAAAGCCTGCTGTTACTGAAATGAAAGCAAAAGACAATTCAATTTTTACAGTAACTGCTGATAGTTATGAAGAAAGGGAATTAGAAGTTCCAATTTACTCAGAAGAAGATATTCAGCTTGTAAGTCAACAAGCAGGTGTTGATGAAGAAAAAGCCAAAAATGCTTTAGAAGAGGCTGAAGGCGATCTTGCTCGAGCTATCTTGCTTTTAACAACAGGATAATTTCAGAATACTATATTCTTGTGCCTAAAAATGAATGATTTAAGTAATGGATTATCAGATTTAGTACATAATGAGTAGTATGGCTGAATCCAAAGTCACAGGAATTATCAAATCATTAAATGCTTTAGAAGATGATCTAGATTCTCTAAATAGTAAGGTAGGCGATATGAAAAAACAACTATCTGTAAAGGCTCTATCTGAAATTGATAATTTATTAGAAAAAACTCGGGAAATGGCCACTAAAGAGGCTGAAGTCATTATCAATACTTCTAAAGATAAAGCAACTGCTGAATCTGCAAAAATTTCTCAAGAGGGTGATGCAAAATTATCTGAAATGCAGTCAAAAATTGATGCAAATTTTGATGAAGCAGTCAAACATGTAGTGTCAACAGTTTTGAAAGCATAAACCTAAATCTAATATTTCATTTCATCAATCATCGATCCCTTACAGAATTCACGTATTGGAATTGCTACTACCTATGGTAAACCATACTATAGATTTTCAACTTATCTGAAAAGTCTCAATCTATCCTTTGATTCTATACTTCCTGAAGAAATAGAGTATTATTCTGGAAATTTAATTCTTACAACTCAAAGGGAATCTCCTAAAAAATGTGAGAAGATTTTACTTCATGAAGATGTTCTTGAACATCATCCTACTGTACTTAGAGGTGTAATGATGCAAAAACTTAATCTTAGTTTTGAAGAAGAAAATCTAATTTTAGGAGTTGATCCTGGTCAGCGAATTGGTTTATCTGTATTTTACTATGGCATAGAAATTGAGAGCTCAGTTCATAATTCTATTGAGGAATTGGTTTATCATATTATTGGAATTTTAAGTGGTCTTCGAGCAAAAAGAAAAATTCTAAAAATTGGTGATGGAAGTATGCTTGTTGCAAAACAAATTGTAAAAATGCTTAATCTAAAATATTGTTCATCATTTGAATTGGAATTTGTAGATGAAAGAAAAACAAGTATGAAAATTAAAAATTTTAATCAGCGTGGAAAACGAGATATGCTTTCAGCAAAATATATTTCTCAGCGAGAAGGATATCGACATTCAATTCTTCCATTGTCTATTACAGGTTAGTAATTTTGATATTTTTTGAGAAAAATCTGATTTTATATGACATTTCCAATTTTTCATGATTTAATTGACGATGAAAGTATGATAATATTATAAATTTTCATTATTTTTTTATAAAAAAATGAATTTTTTTGTCAAACACCTATATTGACACATATTATTATTTCAAAAAACATGATATCAAAATCAGCTATACATATTTATTGTTGATTTTGCGTTTTTATTTGAAAATAATAATTTTGATCGACTATTAATCTAAAATATTTACAAGAAATTTTAAAATTTTATATGAAATTTATCGATCCATCCTTATATAGTTATGAATTCTATACAATATTACCAAGATGACTTGTAAAGGAATTTGTGTTAGATATAAGGCTCAAAAGCCTGTTGGCACTGGAAGATATGCTTCTGGACAACGTCGATGCCAGATTTGTGAAATTTTCATCAAATGGGAAGGACTTTGGTGTCCATGTTGTGGATATAGATTAAGAACAAAACCACGTAATTTGAAATACAAAGCAAAATTACGAGCAAGAGTTGAGGCTGATTCTATGGAAGCTGCAGCAGCTACTGAAATTGAATCAGAAGTTGTAGAAGTAACTGTTAAAGCAAAATCTAAAGCTAAAACAGCTAAAGCAAAAACAACAAAATCCAAAGCTAAAGCAAAAAGTAAGGAAAAAACTCCATGTACACACTGTGAAAAACTCTTTGTTTATCCAGACAAACATGAGAAGAATTGCAAAAAAAACCCTGAAGTTGTTGCTTCCCAGAAAAGTGAAACAATAGCAATAAAAGCATAAGATTTGTTCATAGCTCGTTGACCTCTCCAAATGGATTTTTCCATAAAATGGTAAATTTGGGGAGTCGTAGTTTTTCTTTACAAATTCAAAAATTCGAAAATGGTTATTTTATTTCAGTTACTGAAGGATCAAACAAATTGGGATCCATGGTAGTTTCATTAGCGACAGGACCAACACCAATTACAACCACTATTATTCCATCCAGGTCGGAATCTCTTTTTCTAAAACTTGTTTCTGAAAGAATTAGTACTAGGATGAGGGGAATTGCTCTAGTTTCTGCTTTTATTCAAAAACCTTTGGAATCAGATACGGCAAAAGCCTTAATGTCTGAGATTATGGAGATGATTGAGAATGAGTGATTTAAGAAGCTACATTTCACAAATTAAAAAAATCAATGAACTCAAAACTGTAAAATCTACTGTGTCAACAAAATATGAAATTGCTGGAATCACTGCTAAGGTTGATGGATCTAATGCAGTATTGTTTGAAAAAATAAAAGAAAGTAATTTTAGATTAATAGCAAATTTAGTTGGAACTAGAAAACGATTTGCAATTGCTGTTAATGGCACAGAAAATAATATTCATGAAAAAGTAATTTCTGCAATTAAAAAAGCAAAAAAACCTAAAATTGTTTCATCAGGAAAATTTATGGAAAACAAGTCAAAAAACATACTTTCTATGCCTATAGTTACTCATTTTGAAAAGGAATCTGGTCCATTTATTACATCCTCTGTGGCATATGCTAAAAATCCTGAAACTGGCAAACAGAATTCTTCATTTCACAGAATGATGCCAATTGATAAAACTCATTTTTCTATTAGGATGGTTGAAGGCCGTCATCTCCATAGATGTTTTATTGATGCTAAAGAACATGGTGAAGATCTTAAAATTGCCATAACTGTGGGTGTTCATCCTGCAATTTCTATTGCTGGTGCATATCAAGCTGATTGGGGAAAGGATGAAATCGATATTGCTAATTCTCTTTTAGGTGGAAAATTAACTTTAGCAAAACTTCCTTTTACTGGATTGAATATTCCTTCTGGTTCTGAATTTGTTATGGAAGGAAAAATTCTTCGTGATAAAACACATCCAGAATGGATGGTTGAAATGCTTCAGACATATGATCATAAAAGATCTCAACCTGTTTTTGAACTTAAAAATCTCTATTTTAGAAATAATCCAATTTTCCATGATGTTTTATCTGGATATTCAGAACATAGATTGTTGATGGGAATGCCAATTGAATCAAAATTAAATGGTGAATTGAAAAAATCATTTTCTCAAACAAAACAAGTTTCTATGACTAATGGTGGATGTAACTGGCTACATGCAGTAGTACAAATTAAAAAGAAAAATGATTCAGATCCTAAAAAAATTATTAAAAAAACATTTGAATCACATCGTTCATTGAAACAAGTCACCGTAGTTGATGAAGATATTGATCCCAATAATGCTGAATCTGTAGAATATGCTATGGCTACAAGATTTCAAGCTGACAAAGATCTAGTTATCCTCAAAAATGTTCGTGGCTCCAGTCTGGATCCATCAAGCAATCAACAAAAATTACAAACTGCCAAAATGGGTATTGATGCAACTAGGTCCCTATCTAAGCGTCCAGAGGGATTTGAGTTAGCAAAAATCCCAAAAATTGATAAAATTAAACTCGAAAAATATTTCAAATAACTAAAATCAACTGATTAAATTAAATTGAGAATAATAATAAGATAAAAAATGTCATCAGAAAGCTCCAATATGCGAGAAAAAAGCCCTTCAGAGTCTCATGCTGAAGTAATTGTTCGAATGTTTCCTTCAGATGCAAATCCGGCTGGAAATGTCTTTGGAGGTGAAATTCTAAAACATATTGATATGGTGGCAGGAATTGTTGCTCAACGTCATTGTCAATCAAATGCAGTTACTGTATCTATGGATAGTGTAAATTTTTTGAAACCTGTTTTTGTTGGAAATGTTCTAACATTAAATGCTAGGATAAATTATGTTCATAATTCATCAATGGAAATAGAAGTTAGAGCTGAAGCTGAAGATATTGTAACTGGAATTCGAACTGTTACTGGAACCGCTTTTGTAACATTTGTAGCACTTGATAAAAATGGAAAACCCACACATGTTCCTAAATTATCACTAAAAACAGATGATGATAGGATAAAATTTGAAGAAGGTAAAATTCGAATGGATACTAGAATAAAAAATCGTCAAAAATAACCTATATCCTCATAGATCCACTTAAGAATAATGAAAATTATCTTTAGTTAATGTCAGATCAACCAAAAAATAATGAATGGGATTCATTATGGCAAGAATATACAAAATCACTTGAAAATTGGAAATCTCTATTTGAGCAAATTCAAACTGCAAGTAAAGATATGCAAACCAAATTCAATGGTGTTTGGGATAAAGCAAATGTTGAATCAAGTGCTGAAACCATGAAATTATTTGGAGAAAATTGGCAAAAAGCTCTCAATGATGTTGGAATGAATTCTTTCAAAGAATTTAGTGAAAATTGGCAAAAGGCTCTTAATGACACTAATGCATCCACTTTCAAACAATTTGCTGAAAATTGGCAAAAGACTCTTAGCTCATCTGGTTTAGAACAGATGAATGTTTACGGCGAAATGATGAAAAAATTTGCTGAAACTTGGAGTTCAATGTGGCCAAAATACCAATAAATTGTTGAATTGAGAGAAAAATTTCTCTTTTTTTGTACTTGTACTGGATTAGAAATCATGACTGCAATAGGCGTTACTGGATATTTGTTTCATTTAGAAGAATATGTTCTATCTTTAATTTCCATGATTGTTTTTGGCAAGCTTATTCTTTTTCATTTTATTATGGAATTTTTTGATAGAAAAAAATTACAAACAAAAAATTCTCATAATGTGGAAAGAATAAAACCTTGATTGATTCATAATTTTTTGATGTCAGTTACTCAGAATGAATACTATGTAGAATTATCTAGCTTTGATGATTTGGCCAGATTTGTATGTGCATTGCAAGAATATCCTAAACGGGTATATTCTCAAGAACTAGATGGCACTAGAATTATTTCGAGTAGTTTGACTCTTGCAAATACATTGTTGATTTTTTATACACCAATTTCAAAATCAGGAAGATATGTTTCATACCAAGTTGATTCTGGAAAAGAAATTTGTGATATTGTTGAATCTACAAAAACTAATTCTAACTATGCTCCTATTGTCCATATGGAATCCAAGATTTCATCTTTGCCTGTAAAATCAAAGAAAATATCTGATCAATTTCACCCAATACAAGTTAAAGATTTAGGAAGTTTAGCCCGATTAACCTATGATCCAGAATTTCCAGATGAACAAAATCTTACACTTTTTGCATTACCTCACAACAAATCTTGGGTAATGGGATACATCACTTCTCTTGAAATGGATGAAGTATACTATAATTTCAATTACGTTGAATTAGATTCAGAACCTACCAAGCATTTTGTCAAATACCAGGGTAATCAGGGTCAGGATCCAGAATTTTCTGATAATTTTGATCATGGTTATTCATATCTCCCAATAGTCAAAATAAAATCTGAACATTCAATTTTTGGTTTATCTGAATAAATTTTCAATTATCCCTGATCAAATTTTTAATTTTTACCCTTGCTTCTTCAACTAGCCGTTTTATCACTGGTACGTAAATTTCAGATGCATAAACAATTTCAATATTTTTATGATCTTCAATATCTAAAAATGTAGATGCAATTATTTGATTATTGTCAACTTTAGGCTCGTTTTTTTCACGTCTTTTATGATTAATAATTTCTAAAAACACTGGTAATTGTCTTTTTATTTCAATATCTAATTCTTCCTTGGAACGTAATTTTTCATTACTTAAAGGAACTTTAATTTCTTGATTAATATCATCTTTGTATCTATCTGATGCTCTAATCATAATTTTTACATTTGGTAATTTTTCAAATTTTTTTCTAAAGTTACATATTTTACTCATAAAATTTGGATATGGATTTTTATGTTCTTCAACATATTTTGTTCTAAACCATTCTGAAAATTTAATTGCATTTTCATCATTTTTTAATTTTGCCTTTTGATGAAAACTTTCTTCAGTAATTAATCCCATTAAAAATAATCCAAAATCTCTGTTAGCTTCTTCAAAAATCCCCACTATTATTTTCTCTCTTAAACTAATGTACTGATCAAAGAAATAATTTACATAAAATGGATCAGGATCATATTGTTTAATTTGTTTTAAAGAAATCTCAAATTTTTCTATTGTTTCTTCAATATTCATTGGACCGAATTAGGTTCTGAATTGGCATATTTTGATTGTGATTTTAAACTAGTAGCCAATTCTTTAAAAATTTCATTTACACTAACATCTACTAAATTTATTGTGGCATTTTCTTTAACAATTTGCTTTTCAAATTTCTCTTTAATTGCAAATGATACTGATGACCAATGTAGCGTCCCTTTCAATTGTTCATCTACTGTGGAATTGGTTGTTGGAAAATTTGCTGGAGAAAAAACAACTCCATTTGTCCATTGCATTGTGGGAATTCCACCCCCTGATGATCGTGTACTAAATGCTATCTGTTTTACCCAATCTTCAAACTTGTATTCTATTACTTCATGAATAATCAATTTTTTCCATGGTTCGATAGAAATTTCCATTAATTTCAGTTATATCTTGCTGATTATAACCCTATTTTTTATGCCTATTTCCATACATTTTTCTGCTTTTATTCAAATTTTGAAAATTTGATTTTTTTATGTTCCAAAAATCATTGCTTAATTAGTAGAAACTAATCACTATTTTTTGTAATGAAGAAATGGGCTGATTACTTAATTTCCGAAGTAAGCTATGACTCTGAGCATTTAATTTTGATAGCTACACAACATCAAGATTCAGATGGTGGCATAACTAGAGGTAAACCTGTAGATCGATTAACAATTGCTTCTGACATAAAAAATGGATTTGTATACATCACAATTTACAGTGGAAAAAATTCTTGGAAACCTGGTAACAAACTTCGAACTTTTTCAATTGGTGGTAGTCCTTATCTGAGAATAGATGAAAATAAAGTGAAATTAGATAATCTAGGTGATTTACCAGAGTCTTCATTTGCAGAAGAACTTCCTCAAGAATTAGAATTACAACCAGAACCAATAACTGAACCAGAACCACCTTCTAGTCCTAGAGGTTCATTACCAAAAGAATCTGCAGAAGAACTTCCTCAAGAATTAGAATTACAACCAGAACCAATAACTGAACCAGAACCACCTTCTAGTCCTAGAGGTTCATTACCAAAAGAATCTGCAGAAGAACTTCCTCAAGAATTAGAATTA